>DASTUJ010000105.1 GCA_035759705.1 Actinomycetota bacterium
TTCGCCTTCGGTTGGTAATCTCGATGTGCCCCCTTCATCCAACGGAAAGAGCGCGCTTGTTCAAACAGGTTCCGTCACGTCCCGGGCTGGTCGCCGGAGAGCACGAGGTGCTCGAGTTCTGGGAGCGGTCCCAGACCTTCGAGAAGCTGTGCGCGCAGAACCGCGGCAAGCCGAGGTGGTCGTTCCTGGATGGGCCGATCACGGCCAACAACCCGATGGGCGTCCACCACGCCTGGGGCCGCGCCTACAAGGACCTCTTCCAGCGCTACTTCGCGATGACCGGGCGCGAGCTGCGCTGGCAGCAGGGCTTCGACTGCCAGGGCCTGTGGGTCGAGGTGCAGGTGGAGCGGGACCTCGGTTTCAAGTCCAAGCACGACATCGAGGAGTACGGGATCGAGAACTTCATCCAGCGCTGCAAGGAGCGGGTGTGGAAGTACTCGGCGATCCAGACCAAGCAGTCGATCCGGCTCGGGATGTGGAGCGACTGGGAGAACTCCTACTTCACGATGTCGGACGAGAACAACTACACCATCTGGCACTTCCTGAAAAAGTGCCACGAGCGCGGCCTGATCTACAAGGGAATGGATGCCATGCCGTGGTGCCCCCGCTGCGGTACCGGCATCTCCGAGCAGGAGCGGAAGGAGGGCTACAAGGTCGTCTCGGACAAGGCGGTCTTCGTGAAGTTCCCCCTGCGTGAGCGGGAGGGCTCGCTCTTGGTCTGGACCACCACCCCGTGGACCCTGGCGGCCAACGTCGCCGCTGCGGTCAACCCCGAGCTCACCTACGTGAAGGTCCGCCAGGGCGACGAGGTCTTCTACCTTTCGAAGGCACTGGTGAAGATCCTGGACTCCGAGAAGAAGCGGTTCGGCCCCCCGGAGGTGCTGGAGGAGCTCAAGGGCGAGTCCATGCTCGGCTGGTTCTACGACGGCCCGTTCGACGACTTCGACGCCGCCCAGCCGGCGGTCGAGCACCACCGGGTGATCGCCTGGGACGAGGTGTCCGAGTCCGACGGCACCGGCATCGTCCACATCGCCCCCGGCTGCGGCAAGGAGGACTTCGACCTGGGCAAAGAGCTCGGCCTCCCGGTGGTCATGCCCATCGACGACTCCGGGCACTACGTCAAGGGGTTCGGCTCGTTCACCGGCGTCTCCGCCCTCGAGGTCGCTCCCCTGGTTATGGAGCGGCTGAAGGCGGACGGCAGGCTCTACAAGTCCGAGATGTACAGCCACGACTACCCGCACTGCTGGCGCTGCGGCACCGCGCTGCTGTTCCGGGCGGTCGACGAGTGGTACATCGACATGAGCTGGAGAGAGGAGATCAAAGAGAACGTCCGCAAGATCCGCTGGATCCCCGACTACGGCAAGGACCTGGAGCTTGACTGGCTGAACAACATGGGCGACTGGATGATCTCCAAGAAGCGCTACTGGGGCCTCGCGCTGCCGATCTTCAGCTGCGACGACTGCGGCTGGTTCGACGTCGTCGGCGGCCGGGAGGAGCTGAAGGCCCGAACGGTCGAGGGTTGGGAGGAGTTCGAGGGCGACCCGGAGAACCCGAACACGCCGCACCGGCCGTACATCGACCAGGTCAAGATCCGCTGCGAGAAGTGCGGTGGCTCGGTCTCCCGCATAAAAGACGTCGGCAACCCGTGGCTGGACGCCGGCATCGTCCCCTACTCGACGGTCCGCTACAACAGCGACCGCACCTACTGGGCGGAGTGGGTCCCGGCCGACTTCGTCACCGAGAGTTTCCCCGGCCAGTTCCGCAACTGGTTCTACGCCCTGCTGGCGATGAGCACGATGATGGAGGACATACCGCCGTTCAAGACCCTGCTGGGGTACGCCCTGGTGCGGGACGAGCACGGTGAGGACATGCACTACTCGAAGGGCAACTCCATCGAGTTCGACGTGGCCGCCGACAAGATGGGCGCCGACGTCATGCGCTGGATGTACAGCCGGCACAACCCCACCAACAACCTCAACTTCGGCTACACGCTGGGCGACCAGGTGGAGCGCAAGGTCTTCTCGACGCTGTGGAACAGCTACCTGTTCTTCGTGAACTACGCCATCCTGGATGAGTTCGACCCGTCTGCGCCCGAGGTGCCGGTGGCCGAGAGGCCGGAGATCGACCGCTGGATCCTCTCCGACCTGCAGCTTTTGGTGAATGCTGCGAACGACGCTTTCCCCAACTACCTGATCTTCAACTTCGTCCGGAAGGCCGAGTCGTTCATCGACCAGCTCTCCAACTGGTACATCCGCCGCAACCGCCAGCGGTTCTGGGACCCGGCGGGGACCAACGAGAAGGACAAGGCGGCCGCCTACCAGACGCTTTACGAGGTGCTGACCACGCTGTCGAAGCTCCTGGCGCCGGTCATCCCTTTCCTGACGGAGAGGATCTACGGCAACCTGCGGCAGGAGGGCGACCCGGAAAGCGTGCACCTGTGCGACTACCCTCAGGCCGACGAGGCGCTGGTCGACGAGAAGCTGAGCTACCAGATGAGGGTGGCGCAGCAGGTGGCGTCGGCGGCGAGGTCGCTGCGGGAGCAGGCCGCCCAGCGGGTGCGCCAGCCGCTGGCCGAGCTCCGGGTGGGGGCCGGCTCCGAGGAGGAGCGGGAAGCGCTGGAGGCGCTTTCTGAGCTGATCACCGAGGAGCTGAACGTCAAGTCTTTGGTGGTGGAACCGTCATTGGGCGACCTGACGAGCTACACGGTGAAGCCTAACTTTCGCACCCTGGGTGCCAAGCACGGCAAGCAGGTGCAGGCGGTAGCGGCCCTTGTGCGAGAAGCCCCGGCGGAGGTGGCGCAGCAGCTGGCCGGCGGTTCTGCGGTCGAGCTTGGCGGCTACGAGGTCACACCGGAAGATGTCACCGTCCAGACCGTGACGGCGGAGGGCTGGGCGGTCGGATCGGCCGGCCCGATCCAGATGGCGCTGGACACCCGGCTGACCGACGACCTGCGCAAAGAGGGCCTGGCCAGGGACGTGGTCAGGCACATCCAGCAGCTTCGGAAGGACTCGGGCCTGGAGATCAGCGACCGGATTGAGGTGACCTACCACACCGAAAGCGAGGAGCTGCGCGAGGCGATCGAGACCTGGGCCGACTACATAAAGGGCGAAGTCCAAGCCCGCGAATTGGATGCAGGGTCGGTCGATGGAGCGCCCGACGTGGAGCTGGCCGGAGGGAATCTGGCCATCAGCCTGCTGAAGGTATAACGACACGTTTGATGTTAGGAAGATATCTTCCTATAATTCATCCATGCCGCCTCGCAAACCGGGAACCCTGCTTCCCATCGAAACCGAGATCCTCGACGCAGCGCTATCGATGGCCCGCGCCGGAGACCTGGCATTTCACGGATTCGGACTCGCCCAGACCATGCGGGAACAGCGCGGCTCCCGCTCGCTGACCGCCCATGGCACGCTCTACAAGGCCCTGGGGAGGCTGGAGGAGTTCGGTCTGTTGACGTCCAGCTGGGAGGACGCGGCAACGGTGGAAGGGCGGCCGCGCCGGCGGCTGTACGAGCTCACAGGCAAAGGTGCCACCGTGGCCGAGGCAACCCGGTCGCACCCCGCCCCGGGACGCAGTCCAAGACCCGCCTCCGAGCCGGCTTGACACCCGATCGCACGGCGGAGCTGGTCGAGCGGTGGATCAGGTACTACACGCGGGAGCTCCCCGGTCCGGTCGCCGAGCGCCGGGTCGACGAAATCGGCGCCGACCTGCACGACCACATCCAATACGAACGTGCCCGAAGCACCAGCGACGTGCGCATAACCCTCAGCATCCTGTCGCGGATGTTCCGCGGCCTTCCTGCCGACGTCTCGTGGCGGCGGCGGGTTCTAACCAGCAAAGGAGATTCCATGAAACGATTTGCGCCGATCCTCATCGCAGGTCTGGGTCTGATAGTCGGAGTTCCGGCAATGCTTTTGGGAAGCGCCGATGACGCCCCCGGCCTGGTGCTGCTGGGCCTGATGTTCATCGCCGCCACTATGGCCTTCGCCCTGCGGCCTGCCCTGCGCAGCAAGAAGTGGGTCCTACGGGTCATATTTGGCGGGGCAGCGCTATGGGTTGCAGTGGTCTTGGTCGCCGGATTCCTGGAGAACCTCAACCAGCGGTAGACGGGCTCTCGTTTCAGAGGAAGCGGCCCTACCCGGATCTTTCATCCATCGTCGATTTGAACTCCGACACCAGGTAACGGCCGCCGGCTGGCGCTCAACTGGTTGACAGGCGACCTTGGTAACCTTACAGTTACCGTATCCAATGAGTTACCAAGCGACCCTTCAGGTTCTTGCCGACCCCACCCGGCTGGCGCTGGTCGACCTGCTGCGCGCCGGCCCCCAGCCTGTCGGACGGCT
>DASTUJ010000106.1 GCA_035759705.1 Actinomycetota bacterium
GACGTACACCGCAGTCTTCTTGCCCTCCAGCGTCACCAGCCCGCCGTGGCCGGGAGAGATGTCCTCCAGCGTGCGGTCGGTGGTCTTGGCGATGAGAACGTCCCGGGCCGCCTTGTGGGCCAGCTCGACGGGGACCGAGGACAGCGCCCAGCGGCGGGGCCCGACGACGCCCTTGTTGCCGACGACGATCAGGTCGGCGACCCCCGACTCCGCCAGCCGGGCGATCGCCTGCGCCGGCTCCCCCTGCTTGAGCAGTTGGGTCTCGACCGGCACCCAGTCCGGCTTGGCCGCCTTCGCCTTCTCCAGGACGATTGCCCCGATCAGCGGGTCGCCGGCGACGTAGACCACGGTGATCTTCGTCTCCAGGACCATGCCGAGGTCGAAGGCCTTCCGGACCGCCTCGGAGGCGGTGGCGGTGCCGTCGGTGCCGACCACCAGGCCCTTGTAGACCAGCTTGCGAACCGGTCCCTCGTCGGGCCTTTCGGTCCGGACGATCAGGACGTCGCACGGTGCGGTGTGGGCCGCCTGCTCGGCAACCCCGCCCAGGCTGAAGCGCCGAACCTTGCCCATCCCCACGCTGCCGACCACGATCAGGTCCGCGGACTCGGAGGCCGCAACCTGCGACAGAACCTCTCCGGGGCGCCCCTCGGGGTACTGGATCTCCGCATCGACGCCCCGCCTCTGCGCCGTCTGCTGAGCCTCGCGGAGCAGTTGTTCGGCTGCCTCGGTCGACGGGTCCTCCGCCGGTACCGCGGAGACGAGGACCAGCCGGGCGCCGGTGATCTTGGCCAGACGGGCCGCCTTGTCGACCGCCCGGGAGGCGGTCTCCGATCCGTCGGTCCCGGCGACGATGGTCCGATAGCCCACTAGACGGCCTCCAATGAGCCGGTCATCTGTTCCGGGTGGACGTCGCAGACGAAGGTGTAGCTGCCCGGCTCCAGCGTCGGCACCCCGTAGGTCACCGTCCGGGGGCCGGTGAAGGTCTCCCCGACGAACAGCGCTTCGCCATCCGGGTCCCGGATCGACACGTTGTGGGGGAGCGAGGAACGGTTTTCGAACTCCAGCCCGAACTCCCGGCCGGCGGGAACCGAGAGCGCGTCGGTGTCGAACGCAAGGTCGGTGGAGGCCAGGGATGCCGACGGCGGGCCCTCCGGCGCCTCCGGGGTGTCGGGGGCCATGCCGAGGTCCGGCTTGAACAGCATGAGGAACAGGATCACGGCCAGGCCGGCGAACCCGATTCCGGCGATCACCAGGCCGCGGGGGGCGCTGAGCACCTCGCCGTACTCCTCGGGCGAGACGGCTTTGGATCCGCCGACCATGGCGTCGGTCACGAACCGGATGCGGGAGAAGTGCGGCTTGGCCATTGCGTACATCGCCACGGTGACGAGGGACAGGATCCCAATCGACCACCAGATCCAGCCGTAACCCCACCACCTTCCCTGGAACCCGGCGGCCACGCCTCCGGCGAGCAGCATCACCATCGACGGGTAGAACCCGGTCAGAGAAGCGCTCGACATGCCGAGGAGCGCCTGGACCTTCGACGGGTCACGCTCCTTGCGCAGGCGAAAGGTCACCGCCACCGACACGCCGTGCGAGATTAGGAAACCGAACACCCCGAGCAGGTGCAGGTAGACCCACCACCGGTACACGCTATTCCCGGTGGCGCTCGATACCGGCTGCCGCCCGCGCTGCCAGCAGGCGTGCGCCTTGTGCCCGGGCCACGGCCAGGGCGGTGTTCAGTGCCTCGATTCCTTCTTCCCGGTTCCCCGATGCGAGGAGGATCTCCCCCCGCACCCGGTGGATCTCCGCTTCGTAGAATCGCTCGCCGGTTTTCGGCATCACGTCGAGCCCCTGGTCGGCGACCGCCAGACCCAGGCTCGGCTGGCCGGCCAGAAGGTGGGCTTCGGCCAGAAGCGCCAGGAAGATCGAGTGGTCGATCCGGGCCCGGCCGGACATGGCGTTCAGGGTCTGCTTGATCTCATCGACGCCCGCCTCGGCCTCGCCCTCCACCGCTCTGGCCCAGCCGTGGAAGATCGACCCCAGGGCGATGTAGGCGTGGAACCCCCGCTCGCGGGCGAACTCGACCGCCTCCCGGGCCGCCCGCCGGGCTTCCGGGATGCGCCTCTCGAAAACCGGCTGGGCCGAGGCGAAGTAGAGGGCGTGGGCGGTGTCGAACTCGTTACCCTGGCCGATGGCCCGGCCGACCGCATCGTCGGCGTAGGAGCCGGCCAGCTCGCTTTCGCCGAGCACGGCCAGGCACCAGACCTGGAAGGTCGAGCAGCTGACGATCGGGTCCTGGTGCATCCACGACAGCAGCCAGGGGTCGGTCAGGCCGTCGTCCAGCAGCAGGGCCTCGTCGAAGTGGTGGCGGGCTTTCTCCAGCTCCCCCTGGAACATGCTGATGATCCCGACGCCCAGGTGGGCCGGCACCAGCTCGGCGGGAACGCCGCCGGGGGTAACGTCCTTCAAAAGGTCCTCGGCCAGGCGCCGGGCGACGAACGTGTTGCCGTCGTTGTTGTGGAAGGACACGAGTCCCCAGCGCACCGGGATCAGCGCCCGGATCTCGCCCAGCCGGTTGCCCAGGGCCCGGGCCCGCTCCAGGTTGTCGGCCAGTTCGGGGGCGGCGTACCCCTTGGTCATGATCGCCAGGGTGTTCAGCCGCATGAGCGCCTGCAGCTCCTGGTGGTCCCGCTCCGCCCCGGCCGGGAGGAGGTCGATCAGTTGCAGGGCCCGGCGCAGCTGCTCCCCCGCCTGCTCGTACGCCAGTGAGGAGACTGCGGCCTCGGCCGCCCGCAGGATGTGGGGCACCGCCCGTGCGGGACCGATCGCCGGGGCGGCCTCGGAGAAGTGGAAGGCGATCTCAATCGCCCTGCCGGTGTCCCCGTAGACCGTCTCGATCGCCTCCCCGACTCTGGCGTGCAGCATCGACCGGCGGGCGGCGGTTAGGCCTTCGAGGATCGTCTCCCTCACCAGGTCGTGGTTGAAGCGGAAGTAGCCGGGGCGGGTCGGGTGTTCGGCCACCAGCCCGCCCGCACAGGCGGCCTCCACCAGGCCCAGCGTCCCGTCGGTGTCGAGCTTGAAGGCGGCGCTGACCACCCGGAGCTCGAAGTCCCGCCCCACCACAGCCGCGGTCGACAGCACGGCATTGGTCTCCGCCGGCAGGCGGCTGAGGCGCCGGCGGACGACGTCACGCACGCCGGAGGGAATGGCCCCGCCGGCCCCCTCGGCTCCCAGGCTGGAGTCCGACGCCAGCAGCCGGGCCAGCTCGGTGACGAAGAACGGGTTGCCCTCGGTGCGGGACTGGACGGTCGCGACCAGGCCGGGGTCGGGCGGCTCCCCGGTGTAGCCGGCGATCAGCTCGCCGACCTCGGCCTCCGGCAGCCCCCGAAGTTCGATACGTTCGGCTACCTGGTGCCGGGAGAGGACCGACATGGCCTCGGTGAGCGGGTGCTCGTCACCGACCTCGCCCGGCCGGTAGGTGCCGACCACCAGCAGGCGGTCCTTCTTGAGGTGAGGAGCAAGGAAGCTCAAGAGCTGCAGTGACGCTACGTCGGCCCACTGGAGGTCCTCCAGCACCACCAGCAGAGGCTTGCGCGTGCCCAGCTCGGTGAGCAGGCCGGAGACCGCTTCGAACAGGTGCAGGCGTCCGGTCTCGGCGTCGGTGCTCGCCGGAGCGTCGACCGGCCCTATGACTTCCTTTAGCTCGGGCACGATCTGGGCCAGCTCGGGGGCCCCTGCGCCCACCGCCTCTTTCAATCCGGACGGGTCGGCTGTGGAGAGAAGGTGCGTGATCACCTGGACCCAGGGCCAGTGCGCCGGCGTGCTGCCGCCCTCGACCCCTCCGCCGGCTGCGACCGTGAAGTCCTCCCGCAGTGCGACCTGGACCAGCTCCTCCACCAGCCGGGTCTTGCCGATGCCCGGCTCTCCGAAGACCAGCACAGCTCCGCCCTTTCCCCTCTCGGCCGCGGCCAGGGCGGTGCGCAGCGTCAACATCTCGGCCCGGCGTCCGACCAGTGGGCGGTCCGGCGGCGCCAGCGTCTCGACGGGGCTGCGATCGGGCGCCTCCTCCGGACCGCGGCGCTCGGGGACCTCGACCTCATCGGGCTCGGTCTCCATCCCTCCGAACGGGCTGCCGGCCAGGGCCGCCTCCTCCGACCTCCCGTCCAGGGCGTAAGCCACCGCCTGCTGCATCGTCATCTCCCGGCCGGCGCTGCGGGCGTTATCAAATTTCTGCTCACCCAAGTCGGAACGCAGCCTATTCAAGGTTCGTTCGTACAGGTCTCCCGGAGCAGCCAGGTAGATGTAGTGGGG
>DASTUJ010000107.1 GCA_035759705.1 Actinomycetota bacterium
ATCCTCGAACGCGACATCGCGGCCCTGCTCGCCGTGCTTGAGCAGCGCGCCGTCGAGTTCAAGGACACCCTCTGCATGGGCCGGACGCACGGCGTCCACGCCGAGCCGACCACCTTTGGCCTCAAGGTCGCCGGTTGGGCCTTCGAACTGGACCGGGGCCGGGATCGCCTCCGGCGGGCCCGCAAAGCGGTTTCAGCCGGAAAGTTGTCCGGCGTCGTCGGCACCTTCGCCGGCGGGGACCCGGACATCGAGGTCTACGTCTGCGAGAAGCTCGGTCTCGACCGGGACCCGGGCTCGACGCAGGTGGTCTCCCGGGACCGCCACGCCGAGTTCACCGCCGCGATGTCGATCCTGGCCGGGACGCTCGACCGGATCGCCACCGAGATGCGCCACCTCGCCCGCACCGAGGTCGCCGAGGTCCAGGAGCCGTTCGTCACCGGGGAGCAGAAAGGGTCATCGGCCATGCCTCACAAGCGCAACCCGTGGCGCTTCGAGCGGATGAGCGGCATGGCCCGCATCGTCCGGGCGGCTCTCACGCCGGCCATCGAGAACCAGGCCCTGTGGCACGAGCGGGACATCTCCCACTCCTCGGTCGAGCGCGTGATGCTGCCCGACGCCTGCCTGGCGCTGGACTTCATGCTCAACGAGGCCACGGTGCTGCTGGACAAGATGAGCGTCGACACCGAGAAGATGCTGGAGAACATGGACATCTCCTACGGGCTGATGTTCTCGCAGAACGTGCTGCTGAAGTTGATCGACAAAGGTTTGCAGCGGGACGAGGCCTACCGGGTGGTCCAGAAGGCTGCCGGGACCGCCTGGGAGACCCGCTCCCACCTGCGCAGCGTGCTCAGCCACACGCCGGAGGTTACATCTGCGTTCCGGGCCACCGAACTGGACGACTTGTTCGACGAAGCGCGGTATCTTGAGCACGTGGACCACGTGATCAAGCGGCTCGACGAGATCGAGTCATGAGCCCCACCGCCGCCACCTTCGACCTGCCCCTCGAGCTGATCGCCACCGGCAAGGTGCGCGACATCTACGCGCTGGACGACGAGCGCCTGCTGTTCGTCACCTCCGACCGCATCTCGGCCTACGACGTGGTCATGAACGAGCAGATCCCGGACAAGGGCCGGGTACTCACCGGCATGACGAAGTTCTGGCTGGAGCGGGCGGCGGGCGTGCCCAACCACCTGATCTCGATGTCGGTATCCGATCTTCCAGACGAAGCGCAACCCTTCGCCGAGGACCTCAACGGCCGGTTCATGATCGTCCGCCGGTTGAACATGATGCCGGTGGAGTTCGTCGTCCGTGGTTACCTGGTCGGCTCCGGCTGGTCGGAGTACAAGCGCAACGGGACGATCGCCGGCATGCCGCTGCCCGAGGGCCTAAAAGAGGCCGACAAGCTGCCCGAGCCCCTATTTACCCCGGCCACCAAAGCCGTCACCGGCCACGACGAGAACATCTCGGAGGACGCCGCCGGCGAGATCCTCGGTGAGGCCCGCATGGCGGAGGCCCGGGACCTGGCGATCGAGCTCTACAAGTCCGGCGCCGACTACGCCGCGGGGCGGGGGATCATCCTGGCCGACACCAAGTTCGAGTTCGGCGTGGACCCGGAGGGCAAGGTCGTCCTGGCCGACGAGGTCCTGACCCCCGACTCGTCCCGATTCTGGCCCGCCGAGGAGTGGAAGCCCGGCACCAACCCGCCTTCGTTCGACAAGCAGTACCTCCGGGACTGGCTGAGCGGGCTCGACTGGAACAAGGAGCCTCCGCCCCCGGCGCTGCCTGCCGACGTGGTCAGCGGCACCCGCAGCCGCTACCTGGAGGCGTACGAGAAGATCACCGGCCAATCCTTCGACGACTACCTGAAGGAGGTCGGCTCGTGAGCAAGTTCGCTGCGCAGATCAACGTGATGCCCCGGGCCGAGATCTCCGACCCCCAGGGCCAGACGGTGGAGCGGACGCTCCCGTCGATCGGCTTCGAGGGCATCACCGGGGTCCGGGTCGGCAAGCGGATTACGCTGACCGTCGAAGCGCCGGACGAGGAGTCCGCCCGCACGATCGTCTCCAACGCCTCCGAGAAGATCCTGGCCAACCCGGTGATCGAGGACTACGAGCTGGAGCTGACGCCCCTTTGATCCCCACCGTCGGGGTGGTGGTGTTCCCCGGGTCCAACTGCGACCGGGACGCCAACTACTCCTTCGACTACCTCGGCGCGAAGACCCGGTTCATCTGGCACCTGGAGACCGACCTGGAGGGCATCGACGTCATCGTCCTGCCGGGCGGCTTCGCCTACGGCGACTACCTGAGGACCGGGGCGATGGCCGCCTGGTCGCCGGTGATGGCGTCGGTCAAGGAGTTCGCCGCCTCCGGCAAACCGGTGATAGGCATCTGCAACGGCTTCCAGGTCCTCTGTGAAGCCGGCTTGCTCCCCGGCGCCCTGCGCCGCAACAGCGGCCTCAAGTTCCGCTGCATGCCGGTGCGCATCCGGGTCGAGACACTCGACTCCCCGTTCACCTCCGGCGGCATGTGGCCGGGCCAGGTGCTGACGATCCCTATCGCTCACTTCGACGGCAGCTACTACGCCGACGACGAGACCCTGGAGGAGCTCATTGCGACCCGGCGGATCGCCTTCCGCTACTGCGACGAAGAGGGCGAGCTGACCGACGAAGCCAACCCCAACGGCTCGCGCCTGCACATCGCGGGGATCCTCAACGAGGAGCGCAACGTGCTCGGCATGATGCCGCACCCGGAGAGGGCGGTCGACCCGGCGGTCGGCGGCACCGACGGCCGGCTGATCCTGGCCTCGGTCCTTTACGCTCTGCAGCCTGCGGGCGAACCTTCCTAGTGGCGCCGGCTACCACGGAGCAGCCCCTCCACCGGTCCCTCGGGCTCACCGACGACGAGTACGAGAAGATCCAACAGATCCTCGGCCGGGTCCCCAACCACGCCGAGCTGGCGATGTACTCGGTTATGTGGTCCGAGCACTGCTCCTACAAATCGAGCCGGGTCCACCTGAAGGACCTCCCCTCCGACGGCCCGCACGTGTTGATCGGCCCGGGCGAGGGCGCCGGGGTCATCGAGGTCGACGGAGTCGCGGTCGCCATGCGGATCGAGTCCCACAACCACCCCTCGTTCGTCGAGCCGGTCCAGGGGGCCGCCACCGGCATCGGAGGTGTGGTCCGAGACGTGGTCTCCATGGGGGCCCGCCCGATAGCCCTGCTCGACTCGCTGCGCTTCGGCAACCTCCCGGGCGACACCGGCGCCGACCAAACCGCCGACCGCAACAAGTGGCTTACCGACGGCGTGGTCCACGGCATCTCCTCCTACGGGAACTGCATCGGCGTGCCGACCATCGGCGGCGAGATCAAGTTCGAGGCCTCCTACTCCGGCAACCCGCTGGTGAACGTGATGTGCGTCGGGGTGGTGCCGATCGACGGGATCATGCTGGCCCGAGCCCCCGGTCCGGGGAATGCAGTGCTGCTGCTGGGCTCGACCACCGGCCGGGACGGCATCGGCGGGGTGTCGGTGCTGGCCTCCGCCGCCTTCGACGAGGAGGCCGCCACCAAACGCCCCAGCGTCCAGGTCGGAGACCCGTTCACCGAGAAGCTTCTTATCGAGGGGTCGCTGTCGCTGATCGAGAAGGGCCTGGTCGTCGGCATCCAGGACCTAGGCGGCGCCGGGTTGTGCTGCGCCACCTCGGAGTCGGCGGCCAATGCCGGGACCGGGATGACCATCGACCTGGACACGGTCCCCCTCCGGGAGCCCAACATGGAGCCGTTCGAGATCCTGACCTCCGAGTCCCAGGAGCGGATGCTGGTGATCGTCAAGCCGGAGCTGGTAACCGGCGCCATCGACGAGTGCACCCGCCTGGGCCTAAGGGCCACCCAGATCGGTACCGTCACCGATACCGGTCACCTGACCTGCACCCAGAAGGGTGAGGTGGTCGCCGACGTCCCGGCGGCGTCGCTGGGCGACGGTCCCCTCTACCACCGCCCGTTCACCGCCCCCACCCAACGGCCGGTCCACCAAGTCGACGCCCCCGGCCCGGACACCAAGCCGGACCAGGCGCTGCTCAAACTCCTCGGCTCGGCCAACATCGCTTCCAAGCGCTGGGTGTGGGAGCAGTTCGACTACCAGGTGATGCTCAACACGGTCGCCGGGCCGGGCAGCGACGCCGCCATCCTCAGGCTGCCGGGGACGCAGACCCGCATCGCGGTGACCGTCGACGGCAACGGCCGCTACGGACAGGTCGACCCCCGGGAGGGCGCCCGCCACTCGGTCGCCGAGGCCTACCGCAACCTGTGCGCGGTGGGCGCCGAGCCGGTCGCAGTCACCAACTGCATGAACTTCGGCAACCCCGAGATCCCCGAGGTGATGTGGCAGTTCGTCGAGGCGGTCCAGGGCATGGGCGACGCCTGCCGGTCCCTCGAGACGCCGATTACCGGCGGCAACGTCTCCTTCTACAACCAGACCCTCGACGAGGCGATCTACCCGACGCCGATGATCGGCATGATCGGGATCATCAAGCCGGGGGTACTCGCCCCGCCGGTGGCGCTGCAGGACGAGGAGGACGCGATCGTCCTGCTCGGCCGGACGAAGGACGAGATGGGCGCTAGCGAGTACCAGCGGACGATCCTCGGAACCCTCGAAGGCCCCCTTCCGGACCTCGACCTGAACGCCGAGGCGTCGCTGGGATGGCTGTTGCGGGAGCTAATCGGACGCAACCTGCTCAAGAGCTCCCACGACTGCTCCGAGGGAGGGGTCGGCGTCGCCCTGGCCGAGATGGTCGCGCAGGGAAAGTTCGGCGCCGAGATCAAGCCGGAGCCCGGACACGATCTGACCCGCTGGCTGTTTTCCGAGACGACCGCCCGTGCGGTGGTAGCCCTGGCCCCCGGCGACGTCGCCGAACTGAAGAGCCTGGCGAAAGGGATCGGGTGCCCGGTCTTCGAGCTGGGATTCGTCCGGGGCCGCAAGCTTTCCATCCGGGGGATGGCGGAGATCAACCTTCGGGACCTGAAAGGCGCCTACGAAAACGGCTTTGCAGGAATGATGGGTTGACTTTCGGGGAATAGTCCTTTAAAGATCGCCGTTTTGTACCGATAGCAAACGGTACACAAGCAAGGCGGAGGGACTATGAAGAACACCGGCAAGAAACTGACCCTGGCACTCTCGGGCGTTTCCAAGTCTTCTTTTCCCCGCCGGCTCCGCGGTGAACTTCAGCTACAGGACCGCATGGGCAACGTCCTCCTTCGTACGAGCGTTCGCGGCAGCCGCTAGCACCACCTCCCGCCGGCAATCTCACGGTTAACAATCCTCTGAATCAGGTACCTTGCTTTCGTTGCGCGTCCGGGCGCAGCTAGGAGCGAAGGAGAACCGTGGCTACGAAGAACGTCGAGGAGAAGAAGGCCGACCGTGAGGACCCGGGCGAGAAGCTCGACCGGGAACTCGCCGAGTTGCACCAGGAGTTGCGAGTGACCCTTCCCGGGGTCGAGGTCCTGTTCGGTTTCCAGCTTGGGCTGCCGTTCACCCAGCGGTTCAACAGCATCACCGCCTTTCAGGAAGTGGTCTATCTGGGATCCTTCCTGGCAACGGCCGTGGTGAGCTGCCTTCTCATCGCCCCGGTTGCCTTCCACCGCCTGCGCTGGCGGCAGTACGACAAGGAGAAGCTCCTGCGGCTGGGCAACCGGATGCTTGTGACCGGTCTGGCTTTTCTGGCCGCGTCGCTCGCCGGCATGGTCTTCGTGGTGACCGACATGATCCTCGGCCGCAGCTTCTCGGCCGTCATGGCCGGGGTTCTCCTCTTGCTGTTCGCCTGGTTGTGGTTTGCCCTGCCGCTCAGCCGCAGGTTGCAGGAGGACGACTGATCTGCCACTCAGGGTGTTGGCTGTTACTCTCTAAGTAGGCCATTTTCATCGAGCGGGCCGGGTAGGAGACGGTTTTTGTTGCACCAACCACTCTCCTTCAGGAGGGCTTTCGCCTCTCTTCTGATGCTCGCCGCCATTTTTACGACGGTGGTCACCTTCGCACCGCCGTCAGCCGCTGCAACCGGGTTCTCGGTCAGCCCCGACTTTCCTACTGCTGTGACTCCCGGCCAGACCAACGTCCCGGCCTCGGTGTTGCTGGTCAACAACTCGAACCTCATCGAAGCGATCGGGGAGGTCCAGGTGACCTCCCTTCGCATGGTGCCTTCCTGCTCGAACCCGGCCGACACGGGGTGCGACGACCCGGGATCGGTAGCCGACCCGGGCGCCTTCGTAGTCAGTCCCACCGGAACCGGGCGAGCCGGCACCGGCTGCGCCAACCAGTCGTTCGACATCACCACGACCTCACCCGCCACCGGCGAGGTGAGGTTCGCACCCATCAACCAGGGCCTTTTCCTGCTCCAGCAGCCTCTGTTGTCGAACGAACAGCACCGCTGCGTCATCGACTTCACCTTCAGCGTGAACCGGGTCCCCAACCACGATGCCAACGCGGTCGCTCTCGGAGTCCAGACCTCCCAGGTGGCGCGGGTTGAGGGGGCCCACTGGCTGCTCGGCTCGCCGGGCGCGGCCGCGGGCACGGACGTCACAACCGTTACGCCCCCGCCCCGGTCGGACTCGGCCCTTGCCGATTTCAACGGGAATGGGAGCACCGACGTCGGGGTGTGGCGTCCATCCTCGAGCCAGTGGTTCATCAAGGACCAGTTTGTGCGGAGTTGGGGGTGGACCGGCAACATCCCGGTTGCGGGCGACTACGACGGCAACGGCACCAGCGATGTCGCGGTGTTCCGTCCCCCGAGCGGCCAGTGGTTCGTCGCAGACCAGAGCACGACCTTCTGGGGCCTGCCCGGTGACGTCCCGGTGCCCGCCGACCACGACGGAAACGGCTCGACCGACATCGCCGTGTGGAGGCCCTCCTCCGGGCAGTGGCACATCCCAGGGCAGCCGGCCGTCAGCTATGGCCTCTCCGGCGACATCCCGCTCCCCGCGGACTACGACGGCAACGGCACCGCCGACCTGGCGGTCTGGCGCCCTTCCAGCGGCCAGTGGTTCGTCCGCAACCAGCTGACCCAGAGCTGGGGCCTCTCCGGCGACATCCCGGTTCCTGCCGACTACGACGGCAACGGCACGGCGGACCTGACGGTTTGGAGGCCGTCGAACGGCGCGTGGTACACGTTCAACGGGCCGATAGTGAGCTGGGGCCTGCCGGGCGACGTCCCGGTTCCCGGGGACTACGACGGGAACGGCACCATGGACCGGGCCGTCTACCGCAACGGCCAGTGGTATTTCCACGTCAATTCGACGACCCTCAGCTACGGCTTGAGCGGCGACGCCCCCACGCCGCTTCCCCCCGCCCTCTATATGCGCCTGGTCGGCCAGGGAGGTTGACGTCCCCCGGGGTCTCGTCTAGACGCACATTTCTCTGCAATCGACCCGGCCGTACGGCTAGATCAGGCACTGTGTTTCCCGTTCCGGTTAAGGTGGAAGCAAGGAGATGCGATGACTTCGGGCGACGATAAACCTCAAGAGGCGTGCGGAGTCGTAGGTATCTACGCTCCGGGGCAGGAGGTTGCCAAACTTACCTACAACGCCCTTCTCGCCCTCCAGCACCGCGGCCAGGAGTCGGCCGGCATCACCGTCGTCGACAACGGACTGATGACCACCTTCAAGGAGATGGGCCTCGTCGCCCAGGTCTTCAACGAGAACGTGCTCAACTCGCTGACCGGCGACATCGCCATCGGCCACGTCCGCTACTCCACGACGGGCTCCAGCACCTGGGAGAACGCCCAGCCCATCTACCGTCACTACGGCAAGCTCGGCGCCGCCCTCGGGCACAACGGCAACCTGGTCAACACCATGCAGCTTGCCGCCGACCTGGCCGGTGACGACGAACGCCAGCGTGGGGTGTCCAACGACTCGGACGTGATTGCCGAGATGATCGTCACCTGCGGCAAACCCACAGTCGAGGAGGGCATCCTCGACACACTCCCCAAGCTCCAGGGAGCGTTCAGCCTGGTGGTCCTGGACGACCACACCGTCTTCGGTGCCCGTGACCCTCACGGCCTTCGCCCGCTGGTGCTCGGCGCCCTGGGCGCGACAGGCTACGCCCTGGCCTCCGAGACCTGCGCCCTAGACACCATCGGCGCCACCTTCATCCGGGAGGTTGAGCCGGGGGAGATGGTGGTCATCGACGACACCGGCGTCCGCAGCCACCGCTACGCCGAAGCCACTCCGTCGCTCTGCGTATTCGAGTACGTCTACTTCGCCCGCCCGGACTCGATCCTCTACGGCAAGAGCGTCCAGAAGGCCCGCTACCAGATGGGCATGAAGCTGGCCGAGGAGAGCCCGGCCGACGCCGACATCGTCATCCCGGTCCCCGACTCCGGCCGGGGGGCGGCAGCCGGCTACTCGCAGACCTCCAAGCTCCCCTACGTCGACGGCTTCGTGAAGAACTCCTACGTCGGCCGCACGTTCATCCAGCCCTCCCAGGCGATCCGGCAGCGGGGCATCGGCAACAAGCTGAACCCCATTGCCCACCTGATCGAGGGCAAACGCCTGGTGGTCGTCGACGACTCGATCGTCCGGGGCAACACCACCCGGCAGATCGTCCGCCTGCTCCGCCACGCCGGGGCGAAGGAGGTCCACATGAGGATCTCGTCGCCGCCCATCAAGTGGCCCTGCTTCTACGGCATCGACACCGCGAACCGGGACGAGCTAATCGGCGGCCACAAGAGCGTCGACGAGATCTGCGCCCACATCGAGGCCGACTCGCTGGCCTACCTCTCCGAGGAGGGGATGATCGAGGCCACCGAGACCGCGGCCGACAAACTCTGCACCGCATGTTTCTCCTCGAACTACCCGATCCCGGTGCCGGTCGAGGTCAAGCTGACCAAGAAGATGCTTGAAGTTGAGGGTGCCCCGCAATGACACCCCGCACGACGCTGATTTGACCCCCGAAACCCCCACCGGTTCCCGCTCCGCCACCTACGCCGACGCAGGCGTCGACATCCAGGCCGGCGAACGTGCCGTCGAGTTGTTCAAGAACCGCGTCCGGGCGACCGACCGTCCTGAGGTGGTTGGAGGCATCGGCGGCTTCGCCGGGCTGTTCTCTCTCGGCCGCTCCAAGTACTCCCAGCCGATGCTGGTGTCGGCCACCGACGGCGTCGGAACCAAGCTGATGATCGCCCAGGCGCTGGGCAAACACGACACGATCGGGATCGACCTGGTGGCCATGTCGGCCAACGACGTCGCGGTACAGGGGGCCGAGCCGCTGTTCTTCCTGGACTACATCGTCACCGGCAAGGTGGTTCCCGAGACCATCGAGCAGATCGTGTCGGGTGTCGCCGAGGGGTGCCTGCAGGCGGGCTGCGCGCTGCTGGGCGGGGAGATTGCCGAGCACCCCGGCCACATGCGGGAGGGCGACTACGACCTGGCAGGCTTCTGCGTCGGGGCGGTCGACGAGCGCAAGGTTCTGACCGGCGCATCCATGGTGCCGGGCGACGTGCTGATCGGCTTCAACTCGTCCGGCCTGCACTCCAACGGCTACTCGCTGGTGCGCAAGGTCATCGAGGAGAGCCTGTTCGATCTGAACGACCATCCTGCCGAGCTGGACCGTCCGCTCGGCGAGGAGCTGCTCACCCCCACGATCATCTACTGGAACGCGGTGGCCGCCCTGCAGGCGGAGGGGCTGGCCCGGGGGTTCGCCCACATCACCGGCGGCGGGCTGGCCCACAACCTGGGGCGAATCATCCCGCCCGGGTTCCAGGCGGTGGTCGAGCGGTCGGCGTGGACGATCCCGCCGATTTTCCGGGTGATCGCCTCCGAAGGGGTCTCGGTGCCCGAGATGTTCAAGACCTTCAACATGGGGATCGGGATGGTCGGAGTGGTTGACGCCGACGACGCCGGCCGGGCGCTGGAGGTCATCAGAGAAGCCGGCTACAAGGCGCAGCAGATAGGCGTGGTTCGGGCCCGCCCGGACGGGGACCCCGAAGTTATACTGCCCTGAACCTTGCTTTACCCCGGGGAACTTCGGGGAAGCGGCTCTTCGCTGCGGCCCCGATGTCGTTAGGAGGATCCATGCGAAAGTCGGTCGCATTGCTTGCTGCTTTGTTCCTGCTGCTCCTTTCCGCCTGCGGCGGGGGAGACAGCGACTCGGGATCGGACACGGCGGAGCCGGAGGCTACCGCCACCGCGTCGAACATCGAGGATAGTGCCGAGGACCCCACCTGTGAGCCTCAGGGAGCCGAGGTGAACGTGGTCTCCAAGGACAACGCCTTTGACTCGGACTGCTACGCCGCCCCGGCGGACACCGAGTTCAAGCTCACGCTGAAGAACGAGGACCCATTCGCCCACAATCTTTCGATCTACAAGACCAAGGGGGGTGACCGGTACTTCGAGGGTCCCTACGTCCAGGGAACGGAGACCCAGACCTTCGACATCGGAGGCCAGCCGGCACAAAATGCTTACTTCGTGTGCGACATCCACCCCCAGATGGAGGGGGTGTTCATCTTTGGCTAATTCCAATCGTTTGCGGCTGGGAGTCCTTGCGGCGGTAACCGGCTTGCTCCTGATCACGCCCGGGGCTGTGTCGGCGCAGACCGGCGATGATGACCTGCGTGCGCCGGCCGGGCCCGAGGTGGGGTTGGAGCTTCTCGCCGATGGTTTGACCTCACCGGTGTTCCTCACCGAGTCGCCGGACGACTCCGGAAGGCTGTTCATCGTCGACCAGGCGGGACAGATCCGGATTCTGGACGAGGAGGGGTCCCTCGTCGACGAACCGTTCCTGGACCTGTCCGACAAGCTGGTTGAGCTGACGCCGGTCTACGACGAGCGTGGCGTGCTCGGCCTGGCGTTTCATCCGGACTACGCAAACAACGGCCGGCTGTTCGTCTACTACTCGGTGCCGTTGCGCGACGGAGCGCCCGAGGGCTGGAACCACACCGCACGCTTCTCCGAGTTCAAGGTCGACTCAGACGACGAGAACCGCGTCGACCCCGAGTCGGAACGGGTTGTTATGGAGATCGACAAGCCGCAGGCCAACCACAACGGCGGCCACATTGCGTTCGGCCCCGACGGGTTCCTGTACATCCCGATGGGCGACGGGGGCCGGGCCAACGACGTCGGCCTCGGGCACTCACCGGGGGGCAACGCCCAGGACCTTACCAACGTACTCGGCGACATCCTGCGGATCGACGTCAACGGAGCGGAGCCCTACGCAGTCCCTCCCGACAACCCGTATGTGGGCCGGGCGAACGTAAAGCCGGAGATCTGGGCCAACGGCTTCCGCAACCCGTACCACATCAGCTTCGACCAGGGCGGTTCCCGCGAGCTGTTCGCCTCGGACGCCGGCCAGGACCGGTTCGAGGACGTGAGCATCGTCACCAAAGGGGGCAACTACGGGTGGAACATCAAGGAGGCCGCCCACTGCTTCGACCCCGAAAAGCCGGCCCAGCCGCCGGCGACCTGTCCTTCGACCGGGCCGGCGGGTGAGCCGTTGATCGATCCGGTGATCGAGTACGGCAGGCTGGAGATTCTGGGCTCGACGGTGGTCGGAGGCTACGTTTACCGGGGCACCGAAATTCCCGAGCTCGACGCCGCCTACGTCTTCGGCGACTACAGCCGCGACCGGGTCAAGCCGGACGGTACGCTGTTCGTCGCCCGCCGGGCCGAGTCGGGCCTATGGCCGGTGGAGGAGGTCAAGCCCTACCTCCCAGCGGAGGACATCGACGGGACGCTCGGTGAGTTCGTCCTGGGCTTTGGCCAGGACAACGACGGCGAGATGTATCTTCTGACCAAGGACGCCGGAGGTCCCGAAGGTGAAACCGGATCGGTTTACCGCTTCGTACCCCGAGCCTCGGTCGAGGCGGCGCCCGATGGGGCCGGCAGCGACGAAGATTCGCCGGGCGGTGGGATCAGCCCGTGGATCTGGGCGATCGGCGTTCTGGTTCTGATCGGCCTGGCGATAGTGATCGGCAGCATGAGGTCTTCGGACAGCTAGGAAGCCATCGAGCCCGGGCCGCCCCACCTCACTAAAGGGGAGGGGCGGCCCGGGCCATCCTGTCCCTGTTCCTGCTACGGTGGAGGGATCACCTACCGGAAGGCAATGGACATGGCGGCCAAGTTCAGCATCCGTACCAGCAAGAACGACCAGTTCCACTTCGTGTTGGTTGCAGGTAACGGCGAAGCGGTCGCCAACAGCGAGATGTACGCCTCGAAGTCCGGAGCGGTCAAAGGCGCCGAGGCCTGCCAGCGGGCCGCCGCAGCGGCAACAATCGTCGACGACACCGGAGCGTAACTACCAGCCGGGAGAGAGCTCTCCCGACGGCGACACGAAATGCGGCGCCCACGCCAAGGCCAGCAGTTGGACCGAGATATCCGTCTTCTTCGGTTTGACCGTAACCTTCTCCAGCGTCTCGGTCATCGGATCGGCTGCTGCCGACAGGGCGTTGGCGTCCTCCTGAAACTGCACCTCCAGGGCGTCCAGCTGGGACCTTAGGGCCCCTACCGTCTCCTCGGCACGCTTCACGTCCCCCGACTGCTGAACCGCCCGGCCGACGCCCCGGGCGGCCGTAGTGGCGCGACCCAGCGACCCCAGGCCCTTCTTCCGGCCCAAGAACGCTCCCAGCACCGTTCCGCCGATGGAGATGGCGGTCTGCAGCTTGGCCTGCTTGGCCTGCTCGGCCTCACGTTCGGTGGCGGCCATCGCCTTGCGCAGCCGCTCCTGGAGCGTGGCGGTCTTGGCGGCGTACTTCTTGCGCAGCTCCTCGGCGCCGGCGTCCCGCTTCTCCCGGCCGGCCTGCTGGAGCCGGATGCGGAAGTCGGCCTCCGACTCGTCCGGGGTCGAGAACGCTTTGTAGGTAGGACTCGAGAACAGCTCGATCGACTGGCTGCCGTAAACCCACTTCGCCAGGTCCCGCTCCCAACCGGCATAAGAGGTCTTCTTTCCGGCGGCGGCGGGAAGCTCGCCGTAACCCGAGCTCGGCTCGGGCTCGGACTCCAGGTCGGAGGGACCGAACTCACAGGGGACCGACTCGTCCCAGTCGGCCGGCACCGGCCGCTCGATCAGGGGCGTAAGCAGGTTCAGGCTGGTTGAGGTGTCGACCCCGGTCTTCGCGTCGGCAAACCGGACTTCGACCGCCCCGAACAACATCGGCTGGTAAGCCACCTCGCCCTGTCCCCTCACCGGCAGGAAGTACTGCGGGATGTCCGGGGGCAGGACCGGCCGGGAAGCCGGGAGTGGTCCGTCGGTTGTCGCAACCGGGGCGGCTGCCGGAACCGCAGGTGCGGGAGCCGCCGGCGGTTCGGAAGCATCCCTGTGAGCCGGCAGCCCGGCCTTCACCGGGTCCATCAGGGTCCGGATCTGGGACTGGGTGATCGGCCCCGCCAGGTAGGACAGGGTCCACCGGGTCTGGAAGATCACCGGCTCGTCCTCGTGGACGTTGTTCATCAGGAAGACCCGCTTGCCGAGGCCGGCCAGCGTCTCCTCCATCGCACCCCGGTCGAAGCCCGCCGCGCTGCCCGCTGAGGCGCCTTCAAGTCCTTCGAGCACCCGTTCTTTGTCCCGGGCGGTCTGCAGCCGGCCGATAAGCCAGGTCCCGGCGTTCGAAAGTCCCTTGTAGTCCAGGTCGACCGGGTTCTGGGTCGCCAGCACCACTCCGACCCCGAACGCCCGAGCCTGCTTCAGCAGGGTGAGCAGCGGGGCCTTGGACGGCGGGTTGGCGACGGGCGGGAAGTACCCGGCGATCTCATCCATGTAGATCAGGGCTCGAAGGCTGGTCGTGCCTGCCTGTGAGCGGGTCCAGGCAAGCATCTCGGAGAGCACAAGCGAGACGAAGAACATGCGCTCGGTGTCGTTCAGGTGGGCGATGGAGAGGATCGAAAGCCGGGGCCTGCCCTCCGGGGTTCGGAGCATCGCGCCGATGTCCAGCGGCTCGCCCTCCATCCACGCCTCGAATCCGGGAGAGGCAAGCAGCGCGTTGAGTCCGAGGGCCAGCTCGAACCGGTCCTTGGAGGGGAAGAAGCTTTCGACCTCCATCACCCCGACCCGGGTGACGGGCGGGTTCTGGATCAGCTGGATGAGGTCGCCCAGCTCCAGGTTGCGGCCCTCCCGCCACGCGCCGCCGACGATCGTCGACAGCAGGATGTGCTCCCGGCTGCGGATGGGGTCGGCCTCGATCCCGGCCAGCGACAGCAGGGCGCTCACCGTGCCGGAGACCCGGTCGCCGAGCGCTTCGGGGTCGGCCATTATCGCCGGCGAAGGAGCGGTGAAGGACTTGAGGACCGACACCGGGATGCCGGCCCGGCTGCCCGGCGTGTAGATCGCCACCTCGGCGGCGTCCTTCAGCCGGCGGATGCGTTCGCCGTCCTGCCCCCAGTCCGCCAGGCCGTTCCGCCAGAGATCGGCCTGCTTGGCGGCAAGCTCGGGCACCGAGATGCCTTCCGAGGCGGCCTGGTCGGCGTTGACCCACGGTTCCAGGTCGGCGGGCGCCAGGTCGGGGAAGGTCAGCATGAGGTTGGCGAGGTCGCCCTTGGGGTCGATGAGGATCGCCGGGATGCCGTCGATCGCCGCTTCCTCGATCAGGCCCAGGCACAGACCGGTCTTGCCGCTGCCGGTCATGCCCACGCAGACCGCGTGGGTGGTCAGGTCCTTCGAGTCGTAGAGGAGCAGGTCGGGTTGGCGCTCGCCGGCGGCCAGGTCGAACTTACGGCCGAGGTAGAACGACCCGAGCTTTTCGTAGTCGGTATCCATGGGTTCGGCCATGTTATCGGTATCGCAGCCCCATCTCTTTCAGCTCCAGCCGGGCGAGCGGGGCGTAGTCGCCGGTGTGGAAGGCGCGGATCGCCTGCCGGGCGTCCTTGGTGCGAAGTTCGGTCAACGGCCGGTTGGAGATCGCCCGCAGCGCGAACAGGTAGAGGTTCTCCGGGTCCTCCCGGAGTCGTGCGGCCGCGGACGCGTCCCGGATCCAGCCGGCTCGCCTCCACAGCCACACCGTCAGCGCCAGCAGAATCGGCAGCAGCGCCACAATGACCCCCACCCAACTCGACAGGGTGTCGACCGTGGCCACCTGGCTGTTGCCCGAGTCCTGCAGCGACTGCCCGACGCCCACCAGCCCGTCGAAGCGTTCCTTCAGGAAGCTGCCCAGGACCGGGACCCTCACGACTGTACCCTGCACCGAGGAGGCGGTTCCCTCCAGGTCCTTTCCGGCGTCTATCAGCATCCGCCCGGCGGCGGACAGCTTCTCCACCAGGTCGTTCATGTACATTCCGACCCGGATCCAGGCCCAGCACCAGGCGACCAGGAAGAGGTCGAAGAATGCCTGCCGGGACCTCTGGGTAGGGAGTTCGGCGTAGAGCTTCATGGTGTCCTCCAAAGCTTCCGGCGGCGGGGATTCGTCCGGGTTCTAGAATCGCACCATCGAAACCTTTCAGGAGAAACGAATGATCGTTCGCTTACACATCGCCAACGTGGCGCCCGACGTCACCGAGGACGACCTCCGCGAGGAGTTCGGCATGGTGGCGGAGGTGATCGACCTGAGGCTGGTGATGGACGACCTCACCGACCGGCCGACCGGCACCGCATGGGTCCAGATGGCCAGCCAGCACGACGCCGACGAGGCGGTCAGGGCTCTCGACGGCGCCAAAGTCGGGGGCCGGACCCTCCGGGTGTACGAAGCGGACGACGACTAGATCAGTTAGAAGCGGGGCTTCCGGTCCACGATTCGGCGTACTGGACCGGCGTGCCGTCGTTCCTGACCAGCTTCTTGCCGTCGTTCAGGGTGAGCTCGTAGGTACCCGACCCTTGGGCGTCGCCCTCGGCGTTGACTGTGCCCTCGAAGGTGCCTTCGAACGTGAGCCGGTTCGGGGGGAAGCCCGGCTGCACCGAGGTCTCCACGCCGTTGACCAGCCTCCCGGTGATCCGGCCTGAGGCATCGACGGTTGCGTCCACGTCGAACCGCAACTCCCCGCCGTTGTCGTAGGGCAGCCGGCAGCTGCCGGTGACCTTTCCCGCCTGGTAGTCGATCCGCAGGCGCAGATGGTTGTCGTACGCGCCGTTTTGGACCCGCCCGCAACCCACCCTGCCGCCGCGGTAGTCCACCACCACCTCGATGTTGGGCCGAGCGCTCGGCGTCTGGTCGTCGCTGCCCCTTACCGTCAACGAAAACGGGATCGGGGCGGGAGGGGCGCCGGCCGCGGCGGTCGAGGGCCCGGCCAGCCCGAACACCAGCGCGACGATCTTCACCTTGCCCAGGTTCGGGGAAAACCGCCTCAGCCTTCCCACCTCAACCGTGGCCGTGTCCTCTCCTCCACCGAGAAGGCCGATGGCGACGGCGTGTTTGCGAAAGCACGAGATGACCTCTTTGGTTCGGGCGGTCTTTTCTTCGGGGCCAATCGACTGGTTGCAGTACGTGAGGTTGTCGGAGTCGTCGCCCTTGACGGCGAACAACAGGGTCCGCACGGCCTCCGCTTTGCCCGACGACACCCCGAAGGTCAGTGTGTCCCCGTCGCTCGCCCGGTCCATCTGCCCCATCTGCAACCTGACCAGTTTGTGGCCCAGCACCGGGACCGTGCCGTCGACCTTCGAGGGAAGCGAACCCCAGGAGACCGTGGCGTCGTTCCGGGCCACGTATCCGAGTGCCGCGTTGGTCCGGTGGTTGACCCCGCTTCGAATGAACCCGGGAAAGTGCAGGTCGGTTATCGCCCGGAGGTAGATCACGTTGAACTTGTTCAGGTCGACGCCGCCGGAAGGGTCGGCCGCCAGAGTCTTCAGCAGCGACTGCGAGGAGCTGACCCCCGGCGCAGCCTCCTTTAACCACCGGAGCATGGTCGTAGGGTCGTCGCCGGTCTGAAAGACGGCCTCGTCGGCAAAGAAGCTAGCTTCGTACGCCTTCTCGTAGTTGGCGTCGGTCACCGACGGCCAGTCGAAGTAGCCCACGTCGAGCAGGCCGGCTCCGAACGACGAGTAGGCGTTGGGGTCCGGGTACTGCCTCTGCGTGAAGGTCGCGAAGCTCTCGGTCTGCCAGTAGTAGCCGGGCCGCTGGAACAGCTCCGACTTGCCCAGAGCCCTCAGCAGGTACATGTGAGCCACGTGGAATACCTCGTGGGCGATGCGCGGGCGGTCCATCGGCTGGTACTCGCCGGACTTCCACTGGGCGGGTTCGAAGTAGATCATGACCTGCGGGATACATTCCGCCCGGTCCTGCACCGGGGCGTTGCTGCACGGGTTGGCGGCGCCGTGCCGGAACGAAGCAACGTGGGTCATCGCAGCGAACGGCCTGCGGTCGGTGGTGATCAGGACCCCGAAGCGCCGGGCCCTCGCCGCGTCGACGAAGTTGAACGCCGGGTCCGGGTAGAACGCGGCGAAGTGGGCGGCCCCGCCCGCAACGCCCTGGCCTACGAAGGTGACGAAGTCCGGCGGCACGTCGCCGTCGACCCGGACGTCGGCGATCTCCGCCAGAGGCGGCGGGGCCGCGGCGGGCTGCGCCCGGAGAACGATCTCTTCCAGCGACGGAGGCGGGGCGAGGTAGTGGGGCTCGGCCGGGGGGCCCGGGGCGGAGAACAGCGTTGCGAGTGCTGCATCGTCCATAAGAAACGGTTCATCGAGCCCGGCGGTCAGCTGCTCCGACAGCCGGTCCTGGTCCTGGGAACCGTCGACGGTGGACCCACGGTCGTCCAGACGGGGGATGATCACAGCAGCCGCAACGGCAACCACCGCTGCCACCGCCAGCGGGAGCTTCCCGCGCCTCCGCCGCCCGGCGATGTCGGGATCCCTGGGCGCCTCCTGCCGGGAGGCGGGATCGTCCAGAGATTTCCCGCACCAGGGACAGAACTTCCCCGGGTCTTCCAGCGGCTTCCCGCACCAGGGACAAAACGCCATCCGTGCGCCTAGAAGAAGCTGTAGGCGGCCCGGGCGAGCTTGAAGCCTTTGCCCGAGGCGAGGTTGGTGCAGGTCACCCCTTGTTCGGACACGTCACACCGGAAGTTCCCCCGCTGGGCCGAATTCCCGTAGCCCAGCGTCACCGGGCCACCGAGAACGGTGTCGCCCGCGCATACGGTGTGTGCCCCGACGTCCCTGACCATCAGGCCCTGACCCCAGTCCAGGTTGCACAACGGGGGCTTCGGCGGCGTAGGCCAGTCCTTCTCGGCAATGTCGCATCGAGCGCCCTCGGCGTCCAGGTAACAGCCGATGTTGCCCGAAGGCGTGACGAAATGTTCCGGGCCTGTGCCGGAGGGGGTTACGACGGTCTGGATGACCACCGGTTCAGTCGGAAAGACCGGAATGGTCGGCTGGGTCTGCGACTCGGTCGGGCTGGGTGAGGGGCTCGACCGGGCGGTTGGCTGCGGTGTGTCCTTTTGGGACTGGTCGACGTACCAGTAGAAGATCAGGAACCCGATGATCAAAAGGGCCCACCAGAGCTTCTTGACCTTCGAGGGCTTGGGTTTGCCGGCCTCGGCGGGACTTGCTCCAACCGGCACCGTGGGTGTGTCTTCTTTGCCGGACACTGCGGCGCCGCAGTTCCCGCAGAAGGGCGCCCCGGGGACAAGCTCGGCGCCGCAGTCTAGACACCTGCCGGACGTGGGGGGCGGCTCGGAAGGGGGTGGGGGAGAAGGCGCCGGCGGGGGAGGCGGCGGTGGAGGCGACTCGGAGGGACGCGGCGGAGGCTCGGGCGGAGGCGGCGGAGGCGGAGGAGCCTCGGACGGAGGCAGCGGAGGCGGAGGAGGCTCGGGCGGAGGCGGCGGCTCCGAGGGCGGAGGGCCCGGCGGCGGCGGGACGGAGCTCAAACCGCACCCCGCCCTTCCAGCCGCCGGCCGTCGACCCAGCCGGTCCAGCCGTTCCAGCCCCTGACCTCGGCCCACGATCCCCACTCCCGGATCAGCTCCAGCTCCACGCCCGGCTGCAACTGGGCGACCGGCGGCTGGGTTCCATCGGCTGCGGCCCACGCGCTCATTCCACCGGCGGGAACCGTGTGGGTCGCCCGCCAGGAGGGAGCCGGGTCGGCAGCCGCTGGAGAGCCAACCGCCTGCCCCAGCGCGGTGCCGCAGATCAGGCATTGGGTCAGCGCCCCGACGTTGAGCGACCCACATCCGGTACAGACGATGCCCTTCATCTCGACCTTCCTCGCCTATCGTTTGCCCACGGCTATTTTGTCTTCGAGCTCGACTTCAGAGCCTGAAGCTTCTTGGTGGCCTCGTTCAATCGCTTCAGGTCGTTTGCCCGATCCTCCTCGGCCTGGACCGCAAGCTCCCTGACGTCGTTGGTCACCGGTTTGTTCGCCTTCTCAAGCTGGGCGACCTTTGCCGATGCCTGGTCGGCGGCTTTCACCGCGTTGTCGTAGCTGAGCTTCAGTCTCGCCACCTCCTTCTCGGCCGTGTCGATCTGCTGGGCCGCCGCCGTCTGGGCCGGGTCGGGGGGCTGCGGCTTCATCGCTGCATCGGCCTTCTTCAGCAGGTCCTCACCCATCTGGATCCCCTTGTCGGTGGCAAAGTCCTTGAACGCCTGCGAACCGGTCACCTTGTCCGCAGCCGCATCCTTCAAGGTCTTTGCACCTTCGGTGATCTTGTCCCCGGCGTCCGAGAGGGCTTTACCGATTGACGTCGGGTCGATCCCTTTGGCCAGCTCCATCGCCTTGGCCACCGCGTCGGCAGCGGCCGGCTGCGAGGTGGCGGGGCCGGGAGCGGCCGGGGGCTTGAGTGCCTCCCGGATTCTCCGCTGCTCGTAGAGGCTCTCGATGTGGGCCTGTTCCGCCCGCAGACGGTCCAGCTTCGCCTGGTCGATCTTCTGCTGGAGGTCGGGGGAGATGCCGCCTGGGCCGGAAGCCTTCTTGCCCTCCTCCCGCAGCTTGCCCTCCTTGCGCCGGGCGTCGTCGTAGCCCTTCTTCAGGTCCTTCGACCGCTTCTCCGCCTGGTCCAGGTCTTGCTGGGTCGGGGGCGGCGGCAGCTGCCGGACGATCTCCTCGACCTTTCCGGAGATCGCGGTGCGCGCCTGGTCGACGCCCTCTGCGATCTTCGTGGCGGCGTCGCCGATTGCGTCCTTGGTGGAGCCCCACGGGTCCGGAACCGGCGGGGCGGGCGGAGCGGGCCAGGTCTGGGTGACTATGGGCCGGTTGGGGTCGAAAACCGTCTTTCCGTCCACCTCCTTGGTTCCGAAACTCCCGCCTGCCCAGTTCTCCGGCAGGTTCTCGGGGACCTCGACGTAGGTGTTCCCGTCCGACCCGGTGTGAAGTCTGGGGTCGGCCCCCAGCCCCTTGAGGTCGCCCGCCAGCTTGTTGGGGTCGAAACCGCCCGCCGGCGGGTCCAGCTGGCCGGTCACGGGAGGTGTGGCCGGGTGGGTCCAGTTTTCGACTACGGCGATCGGCTGGTCCGGGTCGAGGACCACCTGGCCGTTGGGCAGCGTCCTGGGGTTGCCGGCAATGCCCTTGATCCCGGGCGGGAGGTCGTTGGGCCAGGGGAGCGGCGCCGTCGGGTCGTAGGGAACGCCCGGGTTGGAGGCCTCCCAGATGCGCTGCCTGGCGTCGTCCCCGCTGATGACCCGCTCGTCCGTGACCATCGGGTCGCCGCCCTGCGGAGGAGTCGATGCGGCTCCGGGCGAGGTTACGGATGGGCCGGAGACCGGGCCGACGTCGGGCACCGCCATCGGCCCCACCGGGTACCCGAGCGGCGGGGTGCCGAAGGGACTGAAGGGCCCCCCGGGCGGGACCGGAGCGTCCGGCGCCGGTTCGGGCGGGCCGGTCGGGCCGCCGCGGGCCGCATCCTCGAACGCCTTGCGTATTCGGCCGACCAGGTCCCCGATCGCCTTGCCGCCGGCGGCGCCGGCTGCCGCGGCGATCGCTCCTTTGACCGCGTCGACGAATATTCCGGTGGTTCCCTCGCAATCCAGCCACTGCTCGGTCTGCTCGCCGCTCAGCACCCCGGCGAGCGTCACCATGCACTCGGCAAAGTCGCCGTCGTCGGCGAAGGCGGGGGAGGCTCCGAGCACGATTCCCAGTGCCGCCGGCCAGATCAGCAGTGCGGCGGGCCCGGCTCCGGGCGCCCCGGGTTTGCGCCCGGAGGCCATCGCGCCGGCCGCGGCCGCGATCGCCAGGACCAGCTTGATCACCGGGCTCTGGATCACAAAGCCCAGGGCGAGCGCGGCAGCGCCGCCGAGGAGTCCGACGATCGCTGCGAGGGGCCGGTCCAGGGCCCGGGCTCGGCCGGGCGAGATGCGCCCGGCGACCGCCCCCCAAACCCGCTGGACCAACCCGGCGAGGATCAGGCCGATGAAGGTCGGCACCGCAAGCAGCACCCCGGTAGCCATAACTGCACCCAGCCAGGGTGCGATGAACTGCGAGGCGACCAGCCCGGCGGCCAAACCCCACAGAAGGTGGCTGCGGGCGTCCTGCCCGTCGTCCTCGAATATTCTGCCTATCGTCTTCGGAAGGCCGCGGACGTCCCGCCAGAACACCTCGGCGCCGACCGCCCGCCGGTACCCGAAGAGGCTGAAGAGCACCATCATCCCGAGCGTCCAGGTCAGCCCGCCGGTGATCGTGTTGTCGTTGCTGGTGACCGGGCTACCGGGAGGGGCGTTGGACCCGCCGTACCGGCCGGCGATCAGCAGGACGTTGGCGGCGTAGCCGATGACCGCGCCCACCGCGGCGGTGACTACGGTCGAGGGGAGGTTTGAGAGCAGCGACCGCTTGACGGCGGAGGCCAGCTCCCGGAAGGTGGCGGGTGCGGCCGGCGAGGAGCTCACGGCCGGGCCTGCGGTTCGACGATCACGAAGCCTCCCGAGTAGGGTTCGTCGGCGATCTTGACCCGCTGAACCACCCGACCACTGAAGCAGACGCGCTCCCGACCCCCCGCCTCTAGGGGGGTGCCGTCGCCTGGGCCGATTGTGTAACTCCGCTCGTCAAGATTCAAGATGGTGGCGCATCTTTGGGAATCCACCCGCAGCCACTCCGGGAAAAAGCGCCCGCCGGAGATCACCGCGCTCGGACCCGGAGCCACTTCCCGGCCGGCCCGGACCAGCTCGGGGACGGCGAACGGCCGGTGCCATGACGCCAGCGCCCCGACCAGCACAGCCAGGGTCCATGCGACGGAGTGGGGACCGACCTCGCGCAGGTGGGACATCCACTCGTCGGCCTTCCGGACGACGAGCCCAAGGGCGAGGCCGTACGGGACGTGCGCGGCGTAGGCCAGCCCGACCAGGTCCCACTTGCCGGCGATCCCGTAGAAGTCAGCGAAGGGCGTGACCACGGTTGCGGATTCGAGCACCATGGCCCAGGCCAGGCCGAACCCCCAGTGCCTGCCCCGGAACAGCGAGGCATAGAAGATCGCAAACCCCACACCGTTCAGGAAGTGGTAACCCCAGCCGGCAAATCCGGTGAGCGGCGACGACCCGTCGGCGTTCAGGATCAGCAGGCCGTAGGAGTCGATCGGGGCGAGCAGGCGGAACCCCATCAGTGAAAAGGGCACCCGAAACAGGTCGTACCCGATGGTGCCGATGAGCCCGGCCGTGAAGCCGACCGCGAGCGTCTGCCGGGTGGAAGGCAGACGCTCGTTCCGGGAGGAGAGAACGGCGAGGGCCAGCAGCCCAATGAGAGCGGGGGCCGCCACCCCCCAGAACCATTTGTGAAATGGGCCCAGGCCGTAGACCCAGGCGAGCAGCGGAACCACGGAGGCCAGGCCCAGCAGCCCGCAGGCGGCCGCGACCACACCATCGGTAACGCAGGTTTCGCTGCGATTGTCGACCGACCCGGGGCGAACCAAGCCTTGTGAGCCCCCCATTTTGAGATGCCAATCCTCTTGCCGGAACCGCGTGAACGCAAGAGTGAACTGGGGAGGATGCTGAATTGTCTGTGCGGGGTGGCGCGCTCCCACCCGGTTGCGAGTGAGGGAGGGGAGTGGCCAGGGCCGGAATCGAACCAGCGACACCGCGGTTTTCAGCCGCGTGCTCTACCGACTGAGCTACCTGGCCGGGATGCGGCCTGCACGGCGGGAGAAGACCTTCCGAGCAACCGGTCCAGCGTGCCCAATGAGGATACTACGGGCAGTCCGGGTGTTTGCGCGCCCGGCCGAGGGGTGTACCTTCCACTCATGGCCAGAGCGGTCCAGTTCCGGTTCCTCGCGGGCCTCGAGCCCTCGAACCTGATCGACCTGCCCTGGCACTCCCCGCTCGCAAGCTGGGATCACCCCTCAATCGTCCACCGGACCCGGGGACAGAGCCGCCACGTCGTCAGATTCGTAAACGACGGCAGCCGGACCTTCGCCCTCAAGGAGATCGACGAACAGGTGGCACAGAAGGAGTACCGGCTGCTCCGGGAAATCCGGGGGGCCGGCCTTCCGGTGGTGGAGGCGGTCGGCGTGGTCACCGGGAGGGAGGACGCCGAAGGCGAGCCGATCGAAGGCGTCCTGGTCACCCGGTTCCTCGACTACTCCCTGCCCTTCCGGTACCTGTTCAGCATCGAGGAGGGCGAGCCGCTCAGCGCGAAGCTGATCGACGCGGCCGTTGTGCTGCTGGTCCGTCTCCACGTCGAGGGCTTCTACTGGGGCGACTGCTCGCTCTCGAACCTGCTGTTCCGCCGGGATGCCGGAGCGCTGATGGCCTACCTGGTGGACGCCGAGACCTCCGTGCGCCGCCGGCCCATTCCCGACGGGATGAGGGAACATGAGCTCGACGTCGCCCGGGAGAACTTTGCCGGAGGCCTGATGGACCTCGCCGCGGAGGGCCGGTTGCCGGCCGAGTTCGACGTCATCCACCTGATCAACCTGCTCTCCGAACGCTACACGCTGCTGTGGCACGAACTGACCGGCGTCACCGAGATCGACGCCCGGGAGCGTCACCTGATCGACCACCGCATCCGCCGCCTGAACGAGATGGGGTTCGACGTCGACGAGCTGGTGGTCGAGCGAGACCCCTCTGGGGACCGCCTGAGGGTAATCCCGGCGCTGGTGGAGGAGGGCCACCACGCCCGGGAGCTCAGCCGCCTGACCGGTCTGGAGGTGCAGGAGAACCAGGCCCGCCGCCTGCTGAACGACATAGCGTCCTACGGCGCCTACCTGGCCCGGGTCGAGGACCGGGCGCCCACGCCGCCCATCGCGGCGGCCCGGTGGATCGCGGAGGTCTATCAGCCGATCGTCTCCCAGATCCCGGAGGAACTGAGGGGACGGCTGGAGCCGGCGGAGCTTTTCCACGAGCTCCTGGAGCACCGCTACTACCTCTCCGAGGCGGCCGGTTACGAGGTGGACAACGACACCGGGCTGCGTTCCTACCTTGAGTCCGTGCTGCGATTTCGGCCGGCGGAACAGGCCTTGTTTCCCGACGAATAGGGCGGGGTACGCAACCGCTTGCAACCGCATCGGGCGAAGTCCAGAATGTGGCCTGCAGATTCCGGACGGCCCGCCTAGCAGGGGCGGTCGTTTCCGGGGGGACGCAAAGGATTCGTGTGGCAATGGGAGCCCGGGTCGCGGTTGAAGGTCTCTCCGCTTGACATCACGCCGCCCTGCCGCAGCAGCCCTCTGCCTACTGCTTTTCGGATCGGTTCTGGCCGGGTGCGGCAGTGAGTCCGGCACCCCCACCCTCAACTGGTACATCAACCCGGACAACGGCGGCCAGGTGGACCTCGCCGAGAAGTGCTCCGACGGCTCCGGCGGCGCCTATGACATCAACGTCTCGGTCCTCCCCAACGACGCCACCGCCCAGCGGGAGCAGCTGGTACGGCGCCTGGCGGCCAAGGACGCATCCATCGACCTCATGAGCCTCGACCCACCCTTCATCCCGGAGTTTGCCTCGGCAGGCTTCCTGCGCCCGTTCTCAGAAGACGAAGCAGGCGAGTTCACCGAGGGGGTGCTGGAGGGGCCGGTCGAGCACTCGACCTGGGACGACGAGCTGGTCGCCGCTCCGTTCTGGGCCAACACCCAGCTTTTGTGGTTCCGGAAGTCGGCCGCCCAGCGAGGCGGCCTGGACCCGTCGAAGACCACCGACGCCACCTGGGCCGACCTGGTGACCGCCGCCGAGAAGGCAAACGCCTCGGTCGAGATCCAGGGCAACCGGTACGAGGGGTACATGGTGCTGCTGTCGGCTTTGATCTCCTCCGCCGGCGGCGAAATCCTGGTCAACCCGGAGGCCGGGAAGGACGTCAAGACCTCCATCGCCTCGGACGCCGGACGCAAGGCGGCCGAGGTCGTCGCCATGATCGCGGACTCGCCGTCGCGCAACCCCGCCATCTCCACCACCGACGAGGAGGCGGGCAGGGCCGCCTTCCAGTCCGACCGAGGGGGCTACATGGTCAACTGGCCGTACGTCTACGGCGCCGCCCAGGAGGCGGTCGCCGCGGGCTCGCTGCCCCAGTCGGTCGTAGACGACATCGGGTGGGCACGCTACCCCCGGGTCGACAAGGCCCTGGAGAGCCAGCCCCCGCTGGGCGGGATCAGCCTCGGGATCGGCGCCTTCGGCGAGCACCACGACCTGGCGCTGGACGCAGTCCGCTGCATCACCTCGCTGGAGAGCCAGACCGAGTACATGGTCGGCGCCAAGAACCCCGCCGCCCGGGCCGCGGTCTACGACGACGCCGAGGTCCGCGAGATCTTCCCGATGGCCGACCTGATCCGGGAGTCGATCGGGGCGGCCGCCCCGCGGCCCAAGACTCCGTACTACACCGACGTGTCGACAGCAGTCGTGCGCAGCTTCCACCCGCCATCCTCGGTCGACCCGAAGTCGCCGGAGCGGGCAGCGAAGCTCATCGGCGACGTCCTGAACGACCGGGTGCTGCTGTGAGCGTCGAAGCGGCGCCCGTCCCGGGCCAGGTTCCGAAGGCCAAGTCGAGCGACCGCTCGGTCAGCGAACGCCGTCTCGGCTGGAAGCTGGTCGCCCCCGCGGTGATCATGATGCTGCTGGTCACCGCCTACCCGATGCTGAACGCCCTGTACCTTTCGCTGTTCAGCTACCGGCTGACCGACCCGGCCGGCAAGGAGTTCGTCGGGCTCCGCAACTACGCGGTGGTCCTGGGGGACAGCCTGTGGTGGCGGGACGTGGCCACTACCGTGACGATCACGGTCATCACCGTGGTGGTCGAGCTGGTCCTCGGCTTCGCCTTCGCCATGGTCATGCACAAGATCATCTTCGGCAAGCGGGGCGTGCGGACCTCGATTCTAATCCCCTACGGGATCATCACTGTGGTCTCGGCATTCGCCTGGCGGTACGCCTTTGCGCTCGACTCCGGCTTCGTGAACGAGTGGTTCAACCTCGGGGACAAGTCGTGGTTCGGGGAGCGGTGGAGTTCGCTGTTCGTCATCTCGATGTCGGAGATCTGGAAGACCACGCCGTTCATCTCGCTGCTGCTGCTGGCCGGCCTGGCTCAGGTGCCGGAGGTGCTGCAGGAAGCGGCTCAGATCGACGGCGCCACCTGGAGGCAGCGCCTGCTGAAGGTCACGCTTCCAAACATGAAGGCCGCGATCCTGGTGGCGGTGCTGTTCCGGACCCTCGACGCCTACCGGCTCTTCGACAACGTCTTCATCATGACTGCGGGGGCCCAGGAAACCGAAACCGTCTCGTTCCTCGCCTACCGGCAGATGATCAGCCGGACCGCCCTGGGCCTTGGCTCGGCGGTCTCGGTGCTGCTCTTCCTGTCGGTCCTGCTGATCGCCGCGCTGTTCATCAAAGGGTTCAAGGTCGACCTCAGCCAGGTGAGGGGCGGATGAAGCGAAAGGAAGGGGCCTGGACCGTCCTCGGCGCGATGCTGATCATCCTCTGGGCGCTCGCCCCGGTGGTGTGGATCTTCTCGCTGTCCTTCAAGGCCGGTGACGACATCAACAACAAGAGCTTCTGGCCCAGCCAGTTCAGCACCGAGAACTACGAAACCGTCTTCAACACCCCGCTGTTCACCAGCGCTCTCCGCAACTCCATCGGGATCTCGCTGATCTCCACGGCCCTGTCGGTGGCCATCGCCACCGTGGCGGCTTACGCCATCGCCCGGCTGGACTTCCCCGGCAAGCGGGCGGTGCTGTCGATCGCCCTGGCCATCGCGATGTTCCCGGCCGTCTCCCTGGTCGGCCCGCTGTTCAACATCTGGCGGACCGTCGGGCTCTACGACACCTGGATCGGCCTGATCATCCCGTACATGTCGTTCACACTCCCTCTGTCTTTGTGGACCCTCTCGGCGTTTTTCCGGGAGATTCCCTGGGAGATGGAGGAGGCGGCGCAGATGGACGGGGCGACGCCCTGGCAGGCGTTCCGGAAGGTGATTGTGCCGCTGGCGGCGCCCGGGGTGTTCACCGCAGCCATCCTGGCGTTCTTCTTCGCCTGGAACGACTTCGTGTTCGGCATCTCCCTCACCTCCACCAACTCCGCCCGCCCGGTGCCGGCGGCTCTGGCGTTCTTCACCGGCGCCTCGCAGTTCCAGCAGCCGGCGGGCGCGATCTCGGCGGCGGCGGTAGTGGTGACCATCCCGGTAATCGTGCTGGTCCTGCTCTTCCAGAAAAAGATCGTCGCCGGCCTGACCAACGGCGCCGTTAAAGGCTAAGGAGCGACTTCGTATGGCATCGATAACCGTTAAGAACGTGTTCAAGGAGTACGGCGACGGCTTCAAGGCGGTCAACGACGTCAGCCTCGACATCGGCGACGGCGAGCTGATGATCCTGGTCGGCCCCTCGGGGTGCGGCAAGTCCACGCTTCTCAGGATGATCGCCGGGCTGGAGGACATCTCGGCCGGCGAACTTTTGATCGGCGGCGAACGAGCCAACGAGAAGGCGCCCCGGGACCGCAACCTGTCGATGGTGTTTCAGAACTACGCGCTTTACCCGCACCTGTCGGTGTACGAGAACATCGCCTTCCCGCTCAGGCTGAGCGGCAAGTTTTCGGAGGACGAGATCCGGGCGAAGGTCAACGAGGCGGCCGACACCCTGGAGCTCAAGGACCACCTGGAGCGCAAGCCGAGCCAGCTGTCCGGCGGCCAGCGCCAGCGGGTGGCGATGGGCCGGGCGATCGTGCGGGAGGCCGAGGCGTTCCTCTTCGACGAGCCGCTCTCCAACCTGGACGCGAAGCTGCGCGGCCAGATGCGCACCGAGATCTCCCGGCTGCAGCGCCGCCTGGGAATCACGACGGTCTACGTCACCCACGACCAGACCGAGGCCATGACGCTGGGGGACCGGGTCGCGGTCCTGCGCAAAGGGGTCCTGCAGCAGGTCGACACCCCCCGGGAGCTGTACACCCGCCCGGTGAACCTGTTCGTCGCCGGCTTCATCGGGTCCCCTCCGATGAACTTCGTCCCGGCCACCGTCGAGGGCCGGACGATCACGCTGCCCTTCGTCTCGTTCGAGGTCTCCCAGGAGGTTGCCGACAAGCTGGGGGAGCGCGACCTGCTGATCGCAGGCATCCGCCCGGAGAACTTCGAGGACGCCGCCCTGGTGGACGAGGACAAGCTGGCGCACGGCGTAACCTTCAGCGACCACGTCGACGTGACGGAGTGGCTGGGCAATGAGCTGTTTGCCTACGTCCCTTTCGAGACCACCACCGAGATCCACGACCGCCTGAAGACGCTGGCCCGGGAGCTGGACAGCGAGTCTCTTAGGACCCAGCTGGTGGTGGCGCTCGACGCGGAGAGCCGGATCTCCCACGGCCAGGACGCTAAGCTGACCTTCGATGCGAGCAAAATGCACTTCTTCGACCCGGCGTCGGGTGAGAACCTCACCCGCGACCTGGCGGTAGTGGCCCACTGAACCAGCCGGCCCCGTCGACGGACTCTTCTTCGCGCGCCTGGTGGCGCAGCGCGGTCATCTACCAGATCTATCCCCGCTCGTTTGCCGACGGCAACGGCGACGGGGTCGGCGACCTGGAGGGCATCCGCAGCCGGCTGGAGTACCTGGCGTGGCTCGGGGTCGATGCGATCTGGATGTCGCCCTTCTACCCGTCGCCGATGAAGGACTTCGGCTACGACGTGTCCGACTTCTGCGACGTCGACCCGCTCTTCGGGGACCTCGCCGCATTCGACCGGCTGGTTGAAGAGGCCCACCGGCTGGGCATCCGCGTTCTGGTCGACCTGGTTCCCAACCACACGAGCGACCAGCACCCCTGGTTCGTCGAGTCGCGCAGCTCCCGGGACAACCCCAAGCGGGACTGGTACATCTGGCGCGACGGCACCCCGGACAAGCCGCCGAACAACTGGAAAGGCGCCTTCATCGGCGGCCCGGCGTGGACCTGGGACTCCACCACGGAGCAGTGGTACCTGCACTTCTTCCTGCCCGAGCAGCCCGACCTCAACTGGGGCAATCCCGAGGTCGAGGAGGCGATGCACGATGTGGTCAGGTTCTGGTTGGACCGGGGCGCCGACGGATTCCGGATCGACGTGGTGCACGGCATCGGCAAGGACCCGGAGTTGCCCGACTCGCCGCCCGAGCTGATCCTGGAGCCCCGCTCGTCGGTGCACGACGACCCGGCCACCCACCCGATCCTCCGCCGGCTGAGGGCAATGGCCGAGCAGTACCCCCAGAACCCGGTGCTGGTGGGGGAGGTCCACCTGCTGGACACGGTGAAGATCGGGGCCTACTACGGCAACGACGACGAGCTGCACCTGGCGTTCAACTTCCCGGCCCTCTACGCCCCATGGAGCGCCGAGGCGTGGAAGAAGGAGCTGGCCGATGCCGGCCGCGTGTTCGGGCCGGTCAACGCCTGGCCGACCTGGGTCCTCAGTAACCACGACGAGCCCCGCCACCGCACCCGGTACGGGTCGGAGGAGCGGGCACGGGCGGCGGCGGTTCTGCTGCTGACGCTTCGAGGGACGCCGTTCGTCTACGCCGGCGAGGAGCTGGGGCTGGAGGATGCGGTGATCCCGCCCGAACGAAAGGTAGACCCCGGGAACCGGGACGGCTGCCGGGCCCCCATCCCCTGGGATGCGTCGCCCGACCACGGGTGGGGCTCCGACCCCTGGCTGCCGTGGCCGCCGGACCCGGAGACCCGGAACGTGGAGTCGCTGAAGGGCGAGCCGGACTCGATTCTCAACCTCTACCGCCGGCTGCTGGCCCTGCGCCGGGAGTCGCCCGCATTGAACCGGGGCAGCTTTACCGTGCTGGAGTCACCGGAGGGGACGCTGGTCTACGAGAGGGCCTTCGAAGACCAGAAGTTCGTCGTGGTCATCAACTTCTCAAGCTCCACCGTGAGGTTCGGCGACGGTGTCGAAGGTCGGATGCCGGCCGGCGGCGAGCTCGTGCTGGCCAGCTACCGTACCGGCGCCGGGGCGGAGGGCACGATCCCCCCGGAAGGGGCGTTGATTCTCAAGCCTTAAGGACCGGCCGGCGCTTCCGGCTCACGCCGTTCGACCTCAACCGTCCACCTGGCGGCGAGGGCCCCGATGGCGCCGATCGCCGCCACCACCGGAGCGGCAATCGCCCCGACCACGCCGATCGACACCGGGACCTCCATCACCGTGTGACCTTTGTCGTCCTTGATGATGATGCGGCGGACGTTGCCCTCGTGGATGAGCTCCTTGACCTTGTTCTTGAGCCCCTCGGCATCGACCTTGAAGCTGTCTCGTTCGAACTCGACGTCCATTCAAGCCTCCTTTGTTGGCACCAATTGAGTGTCCCACCCGGGAGCGATAGTTCCTATCGGGGATCTCCATGAAAAAGCCCCTGCAGCGACGATGGGCCTCAGGGGCCTTCTCTTTAGCCGCGAAGCTCGTCCGATTTCGTCTCAAGCCACTCGCGAACCGTCAAGGCCGAAGGCAGGAGTTCCCGGGTCAGGGTGGTGTCGGTCGGAACCTCGTTCTTGCCCAGCCAGGTCCACATCCTGCTCAGGTCCCCCCGGGTGAACCGGTCGAACAGCCATAACGGCATGGACGAGGAGCGAGGTGGGTGGCCCGCCACCTCCTCGTAGATCGAGCGACACTCGGCGAGCGTCCGAACGTCGGCCGCCAGGTTCAGCTCCCGGCCGATGAACTGCTCGGACCCGGCAAAAACCCGCTCCGCAATCGCTCCAATGTCCGAGACGGCGATCCAAGGGATCGCCCTTTCGTCGCCCATCAGCCGGGGCCAAATGTTCCAGGTGCCGACCGCGGGCGAGAACTTCTTGTCGGTCATGAGCTCCATATAGGCGGTGGGCCGAAGGACGGTTACGGGGAGGGCGAGCTCTTGTATGTACTCCTCGATAGCCATCTTGCCGTCGAACGAGCCGACGCCGGTCCGGCCGCCGCCGGTGATTGTCGACAGGTACACCAGGTGCGGAACCTCCGCAGCCTTTGCCGCATCGGCGACATTCCGGCCCTGCCGGATCTCTTTGTCGAAGCCGGCCTTCAGCCCGTTCTGGACGCTGAACACCCCGTAAGCGCCGGCGAACGGTTTCCGTAGTGATGCCGGATCGTTCATATCGGCCTTGATTACGTCTGCGCCCAGCCCGGCAAGGGCGCGGGCCGGCTCACCCTTGGGCTTCCGTGTAAGGGCCCTGACGCGCCATCCATGCTCGATAAGACTTCGGGCGACCGCGCCACCCACTCTCCCTGTGGAGCCGCAAACTGCAACAGATTGCTCTCGGGAAGCTGTCTCCATAAGTTCGTTTCTACGCCGGGCAAAACAAAACCGCTCTAAGGAATTCTTGCGGCTGACAACAAAGTGTCAACCAAAGATTCCTTAGAGCGGTAGTGACGTGCTTAGAGCAACCATTTGAGAATCGTTTGGTTGCTCCGGGCTGCGCGGGCGACGGGCTTCGATCCCGCGACCTTCACCTTGACAGGGTGACGAGCTAACCGTGCTGCTCCACGCCCGCAGTGCTGTCGGTAACTATCCTAACGCTACTCGGGCTCACCCCTGCGTGCCGCACGCTTCCGCAGGCACATTTCGACCACCACGGCCCAGCACAGATGGTCGGGCAGCTTGAGGCTGGGGTCTTCGTCGAGCATCGGCTGGGGCGCCAGCAGCTTTATGTCGACCGCCCACAGCGCGACCCCGAAAGCAGCGGCCCCGATGAACGAGGGCTTTGGAAGGCGACGCCGAGCCCAGCAGGAGTAGAGCACGCTTCCCGACAGTGAAATCGCCATGTGGGTGGCCGCCCCCGCCACCCGGCGGCTCCAGCGGGAAGTCAGGTGGGAGTTGCCGGGTACCAGGTGGGCGATGGAGCGAACCGACCGGTCGAGCTCGGGCAGCGTAAGCGCCAGGGTGCTCGGCAGACCCCCGATCAGGCCGGCGACCGCCCCGGCGAACAGCCCGTCCACCAGGCACTCTGACCGGCCTACGGCCAGGTTGCCTCCAGCACCGGGAACAGCAGGGCTCCGGTGCCGTTGTTGGTCAACGCGAGGATCGATGAGTCCTCGGCCTTGAGGGTCGCCCCCACCGAGACCGATCCGGGGCCGGCGCTCGACGCCGAGGTCGCGGATGAGACGACGGTGTACGCCGGCGGGGTCGCGGCGGTACCGGTGTCCGGGGCCGGTACGGCCGTCCGGATGTCCACCAGCGCCGAGCCCGCTTCGCCCCAGCTCGCAGTCGCATTCAGGTCGCCGTCGCGGGCCGGGTTCATCTCAAACGAGGGGCAGCCCCGGGGGGCGCAGGTGGCGTCCGCCGGGGCCGGCTGGAGGTTGGGCAGCAGGAACTTCACGCGCCGGTCGGTTGCGGTGAAGCTGAGCGCAATCTCGTCGAGGTCCACCAGCGGGGACCTTCCGGCAAGGGATATCTCCGCCCCCCGGATCCCGGGAGCGGCGGGCAGGTCGACCGGCCTACCGGACACCGGCAGCACGCACTGGGTGCTCGGCGGCAGGCTGGTCTCGTCGGTCACCGAGCACACGGTCACCGATCTTCCTTCCTGGTCGATCGGCCCGGTGAGCGTTATTCGCAGGTCGGGGGTGGCGTTGTTCACCATGATACGAAGGCGGTCGCCGCCCTTTTCGGTGCCGGTCGTCAGTTGAAGCTGGTAGATCCGAACCGTGGCCTGGGCGTCCTCGTCGACCTCCTCCTCAACCGCGGACGGCGATGCGGAAGCGGCTCCGGACTCTTCCCGGGCCCCGCTTCCCGAGGTGCGTTCGCCGGACCCGCAGGCGGCCAAAAGCAGGGCCAGGGCCGGCAGCAGCGCAAAGAGTTTTAGAGGGGGGAGCACCAAGACAGGGTACCCAGCGGGCCGCTCTCGCCAAACTCCCCCGGGTCGCGACGTCCTGTAACGCCGTGGTTTAGCTTTCCAACCCTATGGGGAGACTTTCCAACTAGACTTATGGCCCCAGTAGCACCTATTTTCCAGAGGAGGGAATCCATGGTGCAGACCGCCGCAACAGTTGACACCGCTACCCTTAGGTCGTACCTAACCGACCACCTTGCAGGCTCGGTCGCAGGCGTCGGAGTAGCCGAGAAGCTTGCCGAGCAGAACCCCAACAACGAGTTCTTCCAGGGACTGGTCAAGTCCATCAAGGCGGACCAGGACACCCTCGAGCGGATCATGGACAAGGTCGGAGCCGAGGAGAACCCCATCAAGAGCGCCGGCGCCAAGGTTGCGCAGTCAATCGGTACCGGTCTCTCAGGCGCCAGCGGCGCAGGTAACGCCGGCGACATGGGATCGGTTCGGGAGTGTGAGGGCCTCATGATGGGGATCACGGGCAAGCTCGGCCTGTGGACCACCCTGAACGAGATTGCCGAAGCCGACGAGCGCCTGTCTGCATTCAGCTACGACAAGTTGATCCAGTCCGCCATCGAACAGCGGGACGGCCTCGAGGTCGAGCGCCTAAAGATGTCCAGGAAGGCGTTCCTGCGCTGATACTCTGGCCCTCATGTTGAGGGCCGAAGCAGAGAAAGTCGGCTGATCCGTGGCCTCGCTGGACGATGAGGTCACGGATCTTGCGCGCCGGATCGCCGACCTCGGCGCCGGGGAGCAGGCCAGCGTCTTCAACATGTCGTGGTGGAGCGAGCGCATGCTCGAGTGGGCCATGGCGCATGCGGCGTTCAAAACCCGGCTCTTTCACTTCGTAGACGTCTTCCCGGCGCTCAGGTCCGACGAAAACGTCGTCCGCCACCTCGAGGAGTACTTCGAGGGGGTCGAGGTCCCCTCCCAGCTCAAGCTCGGGCTCGACCTTGCCGACCGGGTTCCCCTCGGAAAGGCGACCTCCGCCCTGGTCGCCCGGAGGAACATCCGGCGCATGGCCCGGCAGTTCATCGTCGGCGAGTCTCCGCACGACGCCGAGGACGACCTGCGCCGCCTCTGGGGTCACGGCAGCAGCTTCACCGTCGACCTGCTCGGCGAGAAAACCCTAACCTCCGGCCAGGCCGACGCCTACGCCGCCCGCGTGCTGGAGATGCTGGAGGCGCTGGGGTCCTCCACTCTCAAGTGGGAGGCGCAGTCGCACCTGGAGCGGGACGACGTGGGGCCGCTGGCCCGGGTCAACCTCAGCGTGAAGCCGACCGCCCTCAGCCCCAAGTTCTCCCCGCTGACCGCCGAGGAGGGTCTGGAGCAGGTGAAGTCCCGGCTCCGGCCGATCCTTCGCCGGGCGCAGGCACTGGGGGCGTTCATCAATCTCGACACCGAGCACTACGACGTCAAGGCCCTGACCTACCGCCTGGTCAAGGAGCTGTGGGGAGAGCCGGAGTTCGAGGCCATGGAGGGCGGCGTCGTGGTCCAGGCCTACCTGAAGGAGTCGGCCGGGGACCTTCAAGACCTGATCTCCTGGTCGGGGAGCCGGTCCCGGCCGTTCACCGTCCGGCTGGTCAAGGGCGCCTACTGGGACACCGAGACGGTAGTCGCCCAGGCGGAGGGGTGGCCAATCCCGGTCTACGAGCACAAAGCCCAGACCGACCTGAACTACGAACGCTGCGTACGCCTCCTGCACGACGCCCACGGCACCATCAAGGCGGCCTTCGCCAGCCACAACCTTCGGTCCCTGGCCTACGCCGTGGCCTACGCCCGGGAGAAGGGCATCTCGGACCGGGGATACGAGCTGCAGATGCTCTACGGGATGGCCGAGCCCATCCAACACGCGATTCGCAGCCTGGGGCTTCGCCTCAGGATCTACGCCCCGGTGGGCGAGCTGATCCCGGGGATGGCGTACCTGGTCCGCCGGCTCCTCGAGAACACCTCCAACGAGTCGTTCATCCGTCACCGTTTTGCCGAGAGCTGGTCGCTGGAGCAGCTGGTCGCCCCGCCGGCCGCCCTGGAGCTGCCCGACCCGGAGCGGGGCAGTCTTCGCCGTTCGACCAACCCTTCGTCGCCGTCGGCATACGAGCCCGAGCCGCTGGCGGAGTGGCGCCGGCCGGGGATGATGGAGGCGTTCGGGGCCGAGATCGAGCGGTGTTCACTCGGCTTGGAGGTCCCGGCGGTGATCGGCGGGCGGGAGATCTGGACGCGCCGGACCATCACCTCGGTCGACCCGGGGGACCCGTCGACGACGGTCGCAACGTCGGCCGCATGCGGGCCCGAGGAGGCCGCGGGGGCCATCGCTTCCGCCGCTTCCGCCTGGCCGGCCTGGAGGCGCGCCCCGGCCGTCGAGCGTTCGGCCATCCTGTTCCGGGCGGCCCACTGGATGCGGGAGCGCAGAGGTGAGCTGGCGGCCCTGCAGATATTCGAGGCCGGCAAGCCGTGGAAGGAGGCCGACGCCGACGTCTGTGAGGCCATCGACTTCTGCGAGTACTACGGCCGGGAGATGATCCGGCTCGACAAGGGGGGCCTGGTCCAGTCTCCGCCGGGCGAGCGGAACCGGTTGACCTACGCCTCCCGGGGGGTGGGCGTGGTCATCGCTCCGTGGAACTTCCCACTGGCCATCCCGATGGGGATGACCGCGGCGGCGCTGGTCGCCGGCAACCCGGTGGTCCTGAAGCCGGCGGAACAGAGCCCGGGAGTCGCCTGGCAGATCGTCCGGGCGTTCAAGGCTGCCGGCCTGCCGGACGGCGTGCTGAACTTCCTGCCGGGCTACGGCGAGGAGGTCGGCCCGGCGCTGGTCGAGCACCCGGAGGTGTCGTTCGTCACCTTCACCGGCTCTCGCGCGGTCGGCCTGGGGATCGTGGAGAGCGCGGCCCGGCACAAGCCGGGGCAGTCGCACGTCAAGCGGGTGGTGGCCGAGATGGGGGGCAAGAACGCGATCATCGTGGATTCGGACGCCGACCTGGACCAGGCGGTACCGGGCATCCTCCACTCCGCCTTCGGGTACGCAGGTCAGAAGTGTTCGGCGGCGAGCCGGCTGATCGTGCTCTCCTCGGTTTACGACGAGACCCTGGAACGCCTGGCCGCAGCGGGGGAGGAGGTCATAGTCGGGCACCCTCGGAAGTCCGGCGTGACCGTCGGGCCGCTGATCGACGAGGACGCCTACAAACGCGTGCACGACTGCATCCAGCAGGGCCGGAAGGAGGGCCGGGCGGTGCTGGTCCGGGAGGACGTCCCAGCGGAAGGCTACTTCGCGGGCCCGGCGATCTTCGACGGCCTTAGCCCCGAATCGGACCTGGTCAAGCAGGAGATATTCGGGCCGGTGCTGTCGGTTTTGAAGGCGAAGACCTTCGACGAGGCGATGAAGCTGGCCAACGACACCGAGTACGCCCTGACCGGCGGTCTGTACTCCCGGCTGCCCTCGCACCTGGAGCGGGCGGCCGACGAGATGCGGGCCGGCAACGTCTACCTGAACCGCCCGACAACCGGCGCGGTCGTCGGCCGCCAGCCGTTCGGCGGGTACGGGATGTCCGGGGTCGGCTCGAAGGCCGGGGGGCCCGACTACCTGATGCAGTTCCTGAACCCCAGGGTGGTCACCGAGAACACGCTGCGCCAGGGCTTCGCGCCGTCGGAGGAGGCGGGCGGGGTCTAAATCACTGACCACGAGGCGACGAGATTCGACAGGAGGGACACCATGAGCACGCCCGCCAACCCGAGCAGAGCCCTTACCGGCAAACCTCCAATTGTCGACATGGCCACCTGGCAGGCCGAGCGCGAGAAGCTGCTGGTCCGCGAGAAGGCCCACACCCGTGAGGGCGATGCGATCGCAGCGGCCCGGCGGCGGCTGCCGATGGTCGAGGTCGATGCCCGGGCCGTGGTCACCGGCGCCGACGGGCCCGTCCCGTTCATCGACCTGTTCCAGGGTCGCGACGAGCTCGTCGTCTACCACTCCATGTGGTACGACGGCGCGCCGCACCAGGGCCAGTGCGAGGGCTGCACCTTCAACCTCTGGCACATGGATGACGCCGTCTACCTCAACGCTCGGGGCGTCTCGTTCGCCGCCCTGACCTCGGGCGCGTGGGAGGAGGTGGCTCCCTACGTCGAGTTCATGGGGTACACCCAGCCGTGGTACTCGGTGCGGGGCGTGGAAAAGTCGATCGCCACCGAGGAGGGGCACATCGTGTGCTGGCTGCGCGACGGCGACCGTGTGTTCCTCACCTACTCCACGACGGGCCGGGGCAACGAGCCTGCCGACACGACGCTGGGCCTGCTCGACATGACGCCCTACGGCCGCCGAGAGGCGTGGGAGGACAACCCCGAAGGCTGGCCCGAGCCTGCGCAGGTCAACTCGCCGGTCGGGGGGCACGGCGCGCAGATTTGCTGGTACTGGCGCTCGGACGCCGACGGCGCCGCCAGCTGGGCCCCGACCAGCCGGCCCGTGCCGCAGTGGACCCGCCCCGGGGCGACCCGTGAGGAGACCCTAGGTCGCCAGGGCGAACATCAACCGACGAGTAACTAAGGTGTTAGCTCTCTCCGCTCGATCCTTGCGGGAACCGCCCCTTCTATGAAAGTCGAGGGCGGTTTAGCTCTCTCCGCTCGATCCTTGCGGGAACCGCCCCTTCAGGTCGCAAGGTGATGCCGGTGAACAGCTTCACCGGGCCCTCGGGAGTCGTCACCTTGAAGCTCTGCATCAGAAGCGCGGTTACGACCGCCGCCTCCAGCATCGAGAAGTACTGGCCGATGCACGCCCTGGCGCCCCCTCCGAACGGGAAGTAGGCGTAGCGCGGGCGGGCCTTCTCCCGTTCCGGCGTGAAACGCTCCGGGTCGAACTCCTCCGGGTCCTCCCAGAAGTCCGGGTGCCGGTGGGTGGCCCAGGTGCTGCAGAACACGCTCTTGCCGGCAGGGATTTCGTAACCGCCGATGGTGTCGCCGTTCTTGCAGAACCGGGGGATGCCGTAGGCCGCCGGGTAGAGGCGCATAGCCTCCTTGATCACCATCGTGGTGTAGCGAAGATTCATCACGTCCTCGAGCGTCGGCTCGGTCCGGCCCTGCAGCACCCGGTCCACCTCGGTCTGCAGGTAGGACTGGATTTCGGGGTGCTGGCCCAGCAGGTGCAGCGTGAAGGTCAGCGAGGTTGCGGTGGTCTCGTGGCCCGCCAGCAGGAAGATCAGTACCTGGTCCCGGACCTCTTCGTCGTCCAGTCCCTGGCCGTTTTCGGGGTCGGTTGCCTGCAGCAGCAATCCCAGCAGGTCCTCGCCCTCGGCGGGCTTGGTCCGGCGGGCGGCGATCAACTCGTCGACCACGTCGTACAAAGCCTTCTGGTACTTCAGAGCCTTGCGGTTGCCCGGCGTCGGCCAGGTCTCCGGGATGGCGACCGGAAAGAGGGCCCGGTGGATCGCCCGCTCGCTGAGGAACGGGACCGTCTGCCGGATGACGGCAACCGCACCCTCGACGTCGGCGCCGAACAGCGCCCTTCCGACCACCGACAGGGTCAGCCGGGCCATCTCGTCGTTCAGGTCCACGGTGGCGCCGGCATCCGCGAACCGGTTCCAGCGCTCGACGGCGGAGCGGGTCTCGTCCGCCATCATCGGGACGTAGGAGGCGACCCGGCGGTGCGTGAAGATCGGCTGGATCATACGCTTCTGGCGCTTCCACTCCTCGCCCTCGCTGGTCAGAAGGCCGTCGCCCAACAGGTGGCGAAGTTCGTTCCAGACGCCGTCGTCCTTGACGTATCCGGCGGTCTTGGAGGTCAGGACCTGCTGGATGTGGTCGGGATGGAAGACTCCGTACGCCTCCTCCTGGAACCGCCCGGCCGGGCCGACCGTGAAGCGGACCACGTCGCCGTACTCGAGCATCGCCCGGTGGGTGGTGCCGAGCAGGTCGTTCTTGAGGTCAAGGGCCGATCCGAGAATCGGTGAGCCCTTCGGACCGGGGGGAACCCGCTTGCCCGCTTCCCGGATTTCGTCTGCCTGAACCGCCATCTTTGCCTCCCGACCCATCAAGACATTCAACAATGCGACATCAGTTGATGTAATGGTACCCCCTCACCCGGCAAAGTCAACCCGGCTATGGAGTGTTGTGGGGTAAATGTGGGTACCACAGGCGCATGGCTCACTCACTGAAGAAAGGCGCGACCTTCGAGGGTCCCGGGGAACCCATCCCGACCAAGACCGAGGACACCGGCGGCCCCGACTCGCCCCTGGACCTGACCAAGAGCGACTGGAAGGCCACCGCCAAGCGTGTGATGAAGGAGTTCAAGGAGGACCGGGTGACGATGGTCGCCGCCTCGTTGGCCTTCTACTTCTTCCTGGCGATCTTCCCGGCGCTCATCGCAGCGGTCGGGATCGTCGACCTGCTGGGCCTGGGCTCGCAGTTGATGGGGTCGGTGAACGACTCGATCGGCACCACCGTCCCGGGCGGAGCGGGCAAAATCCTCACCACCGCCATCGACAGTGCCCAAAGCGCTTCCAAGGGGACCTCGGTGATGGCGGCGGTCATCGGTATCGCGATCGCTCTATGGAGCGCAACCGCCGGCATGAACGCGCTGCAACAGGGGCTCGACGTGGCGTACGACGTGCCCAACGAGCGCAAGTTTTTCAAGGCTCGGGCCATCGCACTCCTGCTCGTCATCGCCACCGGCGTCCTCGGAGCCATCCCCTCACCGTTCTTCGCGGCCAAGGGCGTCATCTGGTCGGTGATCGGCTGGATCGTCACCGTCGTCGTTGTGATCACCCTGTTCGCCGTCTACTACTACCTCGGCCCCAACCGGGAGAAGCCGAACTGGAAGTGGGTCAGCCCGGGTGGGCTGTTAGGAGCGTTCCTGTTCCTGCTGGCATCGGGCGCCTTCTCGGTATACGTCGGCAACTTCGCCAAGTACGGTGAGACCTACGGGCCGCTGGCCAGCGTGGTAATCCTCCTTTTCTGGCTCTACCTGACCGGCCTGGCGATCATGCTGGGGGGCGAGCTGAACGCAGAGTTGGAGCGCCAGACCGCCATGCGAGAGGGCAGGGCCTAGACTCCGGCGCCGCTCAACGCTAATGTCGCCGGGTGACCGATTTCGCCGCCTGGCCGCCTCTTCCCTACGCCGACTGGACCGACACCAAGCAGACCCTCCACCGCTACGCGCAGACGGTCGGCAAGATCAGGATGGCGCTCGTACCCTTTCGCAACCACTGGTGGCACGTGACCCTGTACGTCGGCACCCGCGGACTGACGACCGGCCCCATGCCCATGCCCGACGGCCGGTCCGTGGAGATCCGGTTCGACTTCGTCGACTCCCTCCTGCACGTGATCACCAGCGCCGGGGAATCCGGGTCGTTCCAACTGCGCCATGGGCTGACCTGCGCGAGCTTCTACGGGCAGCTGTTCGATGCGCTGGCCGATCTGTCGTTGGAAGTGGAGATCTACCCGGCCCCGTTCGACCTCGATGGGCCGCTTCTTTCGGAAGACACGGTCCACGACGCCTACGACGAGGAGGCGGTGGCCCGCTACTGGACCGTCCTCCGCCGGACCGTCGACGTCATGAACCGGTTTGCCGGCGGATTCAACGGCAAGCAGAGTCCGGCCCACCTGTTCTGGCACAGCTTCGACCTGGCGTACGCCCGCTACTCCGGCCGCCCCGCTCCGGCCCGGCCCGGCGCCGACCGGGTGACGCTGGAGGCGTACTCGCACGAAGTCATATCGTGCGGCTTCTGGCCGGGGGACGACAAAACGCCTGCGCCCTCCTTCTACTGCTACACCGCCCCGGCCCCCGAGGGCCTGACCGCGCAGCCGCTGGAGCCGTCGGCAGCCTTCTGGAACGAGCAGGCGGGGACTGCCTACCTTCCCTACGACGAAGTCAGGACTAGCCCCGAGCCCGAGGCGACGCTGCTGGGTTTTTTCGAGAGCGCGTACCGGGCGGGCGCAACGACCGGCAACTGGGATATCGAGGCCTTCACGGCCTCCGGCGGATCGGAGATCAGATGAAACGGATGAGGTGGTTCGCTTGTGTTGTGCTGCTCTGCCTTTCGGCCGGGGCGTGTCGCACGGAGGATCCGGCGGTGGCGCCCTCTCCGTCCGCCTCAGTCACCGCAGGTGAAACCGGCTCTCCCGCGGCCACCCCAACCGCCGATCCCCTGACCCTGGCCCAGGGATCCGGCGGCCCCGGACTCGAATACGAACTCAAGCTGGTCCCCGGAGACCCGGTCTGCGTCCAGCTGCGACGGCTGGAGGAGGCGGGCGACTTCATGATCTGCGACGAGAATTCGGAACAGGACTTCAACGGCGACGACGACCTGCGCTACGCCTTCGGCGGGCTGAACCCGGAGCAGGTGCCGAAGTTCGTCATAGGGATCACCGACGAGAAGGTCGCGAGGGTGGTGGTCAACCTTGCCGAAGGTCCAAGCCCGGAGGTGGCGACCCTTTCGTCGACGGAAGTGCCCGACCGGCGGTTTTTCGTCGTCATGCTGAACCCCGACCCGCCGCAGCACGTGCAGGCAGTGCGGGGGCTCGACGCCGGGGGGAAGACCGTGGCCGGCTTCAGCCTGGGGGAGGAAGGCCCTTCGCCCCTGCCGACCGGTTAGGTTCCCGGGAGGCTATTTGCCGGTGACCGGCTGGTCCGGGGCCGCGAATCCTCCACCCCCGAAGTTCTTGAGGACGACGCCCTCTGAGCGGACCATGTCCTTGCCGCACTTGGGGCAGGGCTCGCTGCCGGTGGAACTGTCCTCCATCATGTCGAGACCGCAGTCCTCGCATCTAAAGTTGGCCATCCGGTGCTCCTTCGCCAGTTCGGTGTCTGTGCGGAAATCATGCCACGTTGTTTCCCATCAAACGCTTGCCTGCCATCCGGGGCCGGTTCATTGTGGTCTTTCGCGCACTTATCGGGACCGGAACAGAACGGGGGATCTGATGATTGGGGAAGCCAAGAAGGCCATAGTCCGGCGGGTTGCGGTCCTGCTGGTCGCTGTCGTCGCTGCTGCAGGTTGTACCCAGGACGATCCGGTTATCGAAGGGTCCCCGACCCCCGCCGCTTCCGCCACGGCGTCGGCCGAGCCTTCTGCTCCAGCTTCGGCGGAGCCGAACGCGTCAGGCACTGCGGATCCCCAGAAGCTCACCGATCCGGAGGAGGCGGCCAAGCATCTGTTCGAGGCGTGGAAAGCGGGCGACAAGGCCAAGGCGTTGAAGTTCGCCGACCAGAAGGCGGTGGACGAGGTTTTTTCCCGTCCTTACACCGGGCCAGACCCGGAGTTCATGGGGTGCGACCACGAGGTCGACCACTATTTCTGCCGGTTCCGGTACGAGGGCGGGTCGACGACCTACCGGGTGGACGGCGGCGTGTCGGCCGGTTACATGGTGACGGAGGTCACGCAAACCGCCGACTAGATCCGGGCTCGGATCCAGTCCTTGGCGGCGGCGTCGAGCTGTTCAAGCGTCATGTCGAACCGCTTTTCGAGGAGTCTCGCGGCGATGGCCTCGGCCTGCTCCCGGGCGGTCTCGTGCCGGATCATCGCCCAACTGAGTTTCTCGAGTTCCTCGTCGGTCTGCTCCTCGTCGCACGATTCCAGGAAATCAAGGACGGCCTTCTCCCCGAACCGTTCTACGAGGTGGGAGATGGCGGCACCGCTGATTGCATAATCGGAGACCGATAGGCCCCGCCACTGGCCTTCGGCCATCTTCATAAGCGACCGCTCCTGTAATTCTTCGGGTTTGCGCCGGATAGCCTCCAAACCGGGTTCTCCAGAGAAGTAGACGGCAACGCCTTCGCCTACCCAGTCGGGCACGAGCGCCGAAGTCACCGGGGTGAGGATGGCGTGAGTGACCTCGTGCAGGATCAGGCTCCGGCGGGTCGGAGGGTCGGCGTCCTCCCAGTCACCGAGGTTCACGAGCAACCACGGTTCCGAGACGGTGAACTCTCGGCCTTTGGTCGAGTGGACGCTGGTAACCGAGGCGGCACCGCCGCCGCCGACCAGGTCAAAGTCCCTTGAGTCCCCAGGAACCAGGACCAGGTAGGTCTTGGAACGCACGTCGGAAAGGCTCTTGCCCAGGTTCGACCGAGCTTCGGCCACCAGCGTGCCGAGCTCGGCAGCGTCAAAGTCCGGCGGGTGAAAGATGAGCGCTGCGGGGGTTTTCGTGCGGGTCACCGTATTTTCGACCGCCCAGGCCGGCTCCAGCTCCCACTCCAGGTACCCGAGCTGCCAGCCGTCTTCCCCGACGGGATCGACCCGGATGCTCGCAGAGAAGGGCAGGTCGACCGTTACGTCCTTCAAACGATACGAGCCCGACAAGGACCGGTGGTGCTCGGAGCGGTCATGCTCCTTCGTATCCATCTTCAGGCTTACCTTGTTGACCCCGAAATCCCGGGTTCGGTCCACCGCGAGCAGAATTCGCTCCATGTAGCGGTCTTTGAGCCCGGTGCTGATCGGGGGCAGGGCCTTCCTGTCGGAGGTTTCGAAGGCTTTTTGGAGCGGCCCGACGATCTGGTGGTTGATCTCCCGGACGATCTTGTCCTCGCTGGGCGAACTCTTGGCGGCCTTTGGCAACGAGGTCGTTTTGGGAGAGGCCGTGGAATCGAGACGGCTGCAAGCGGCCGGAAGCAGCAGAAGAAGACAGATGATGGCCCGGGCGGCCCCCGCTCGCCGAAACATGCATAGATTTTAGGCGGGAGGTCGGCCGTTTTGAAGGCTGAAGTTTCAGGTCTGGAGAAGCCGGCGAAACCTGGCGGCGATCTCCTCGACCGACTGCCGGCCGGCCGCAACCTCCATCACCAAGCTGTACACGCCGTCATTGGGGGCGGCTGTTATGGCCACGCCATTGATCTCGAGAAAGGCGGCGGCGGCGAGCCACCCCAGCCGCTTGTTTCCATCGACCAGCGGGTGACTCTTTACGATCGACTGAAGGAGCGCCGCGGCCTTGGTCCAAATGTCCGGATAGGCGTCTTCACCCGATACGGTAACCGCTACCCTCCCGGCCGCAGCGCCCAGGAGACCGTGATCTCTGATGGGCGGCGGGTCACCGAAGAGCGCCCGCGCCAGGTAAATCAGATCGTTGAGGTCGAGGTACTCGAACTCCTCATCACTCGCCAAGGCGGTTCAAGGCGTCCGCGTGAGCGTCCATCACTTTGCGAGCTGCCTCGGAGACCCGCTCGCGATGCCGGCCGCTCGCCACGTAGTCCCGAACCGCTCGGCGTGCCGCTTCCTGCATCGAGATGCCGTCGGCCTTTGCACGCGCCTGCAGAGCCTTCTGCTCCTCAGCCGTCAATCGCAGGGTCATAGCCATGCGTCGATGGTATCAAATTGATACCTGAACCTGTACCTGCCATAGTCATCGGATGATCGACCTGGAAGTCACCAACGACGAGACATCCGGCCGGTTTCACACCGTGGTCGACGGGTACACCGCCGAGCTCACCTACCGGCTCACCGGTGACCGGATGGTCATCACCCACACCGGCGTCCCTCCGGCCATCGAGGGCCGGGGCATCGGGTCGGCCCTGGTTCGGGCCGCCGTCGAGGACGCGACCGCCCGGGATCTGACGATCGTCCCCCTGTGTCCGTTCGTCGGCGCCTGGCTGGACCGCCACCCCGAAAGCAAGGTCAAGGTGGACCGGCCGGGGTGATAGCAGCCGCCGGGCGCATAATTCTGGGCGATGAACGCGCTTCGTAAGGCCTGGGTCGACTGGGCCGTCGATCTGACGGTCGCCGCCTTCTCGACGGCCGCAGCCGTAGTGCTCCACCTCGAAGTGGCAGGCGATTCGGTGTTGCCCGCCGGGCTGGTCACCTCCGCGTTTCACGGCGGATCGGTGCTGTTCCGCCGGCGCTACCCGCTCCCGGTGCTCGTCTTTCTCGCCGCCACCGCTGCGCTTTACGTCGTCCTGGGTTTTCCCGTCTTCATGCTGGGCCCGGCGGTCCTGTTTGCCATGTACAGCGCCGGCGCCGGACTGCCCGGCCGCCGGTCGGCAGTTGCGGCTGCGGCCATGACGGCGGTGGTCGCCCTCCTGGTTATGGTCGGGCCGGCCTTTCCGGGGTTCGCATCGGTGGTCTTCTACTCGGTCCTGGCGGGCGTCGCCTGGTGGCTGGGCCACCTGGTCCAGCGTTCCCGCACTGCTGCAGAGGAGCACGCCCGCCGGGCCGACGAGCTGGCCGCCACCCGGGAGGAGCTTGCCCGGTACGCGGTGTCGGAGGAGCGCCGGCGCATCGCCCGGGAACTGCACGACGTGGTCGCCCACTCGATGACCGTGGTCGCCATGCACGCCGGCACCGGTCGCTTGGTCGGGGCCGACAACCCGAAGGCGGCGATCGAGGCCCTGTCGACCGTCGAACGGCTGAGCCGGGACGCCCTGCAGGAGATGCGCCGCCTGGTGGGTCTGCTGCGGGAGGGAGCCGAGGACGATCAGGGGCTGGCGCCCGCACCGGGGCTCGGGGACCTGCACCGGCTGGTCGCCGAGGTGGTCGCCGCCGGAATGGCGGTGGAGGTGCACGCCGAGGGCCCGCTGGACCGGGTTCCGCCGGGGCCGGCCCTGGCGGCCTACCGGATCGTCCAGGAAGCCCTGACCAACGCAGTGAGACACAACGGAGCCGTCAAGGCCGAGCTGACGGTGAAGGTCACCGACAGCGAACTGTCTCTGCTCATCAGCAACGAACCGTCCGGCGGCGGCGCCGGCGGGCAGGCGGGCGGCGGGATGGGAATGGTCGGGATGAAAGAGAGGGTGCAGCTGTACGAGGGGACGCTCGACGCCGGCCCCGTGCCGGGCGGCGGCTACCGGGTGCAGGCGCGCATCCCCCTCAGCCTGGGGGCCGGATGATCCGGGTGGCCATCGCGGACGACCAGGGCCTCGTCCGGGCCGGCCTTAGAACCCTGCTCGACCACGCCGGTGATATGGAGTGCGCCGGCGAGGCGGCCGACGGGCTGGAGGCGGTCGACCTCGCCCGCAAACGACAACCGGACGTGGTGGTCATGGACGTCCGCATGCCCCGGTGCGACGGGATCGAGGCTACCCGCCGCATCGTCGCCGACCCCGACTGCGCCGGCGTGAAGGTACTGGTGCTGACCACCTTCGACGCCGACGAAAACGTCTACGCCGCCCTGCGGGCCGGCGCCAGCGGGTTCCTTCTGAAGGACGCCGCACCGGAGGACATCCTGGGCGCCATACGCATCGTCGCCGGAGGCGACGCCCTGCTCGACCCGGCGGTCACCCGCCGCCTGATCACCGAGTTCGCCCGCCGCCCGGCGGCCGCCGACAAACGGTCGGCCCTTGCCCTCGAGCAGCTGACCGAGCGGGAGCGCCAGATGCTCGGGCTGGTGGCCCGCGGCCTGTCGAACGCCGAGATCGCCGAGCTGGAGACGCTCAGCTACGCCACCGTGAAGACCCACGTCTCCCGGATCCTCACGAAGCTCGGGATGCGGGACCGGGCCCAGCTGGTGGTGCTGGCATACGAGTCCGGGCTGGTCACCCCCGGAGGGACCTAGTACCTCTGGGGATGTACGCCCAAGTGCACTCCCCGGACCGACGATTTCCACCCGCCGTTTGCCTACCTTGGGAGGTGTCCACTTCCAAACCAGCGGGAGGCACCATGGCAGCAATCGAGGTATCCGGTCTGATCAAGCGGTTCGGCGACGTGACCGCAGTCGACGACCTCAGCTTTTCCGTCGACCCGGGTACGATCACCGGGTTCGTCGGCCCCAACGGAGCAGGCAAGTCCACGACGCTGAGGGCGATCCTAGGCCTGGTGCGGCCCGACGCCGGGACCGCCCTACTGAACGGCGTCCCCTACCGGCAGCTTCCCAACCCGCCGGCGACCGTGGGGGCGGTTCTGGAGACCGGAGCCTTCCACCCCGGCCGCCGGGCCCGCGACCACTTGAGGGTGCTTGCTACGGCGGCCGGGGTCCCGCTCGACCGGGTGGACCCGACGCTGGAGGAGGTCGGCCTTGCGGGGGCCGCTTCCCGCAGGGTCGGCGGATTTTCGCTGGGCATGAGGCAGCGCCTCGGGCTGGCCGGCGCCCTGCTGGCCCGTCCGGAGATCCTCATCCTCGACGAGCCGGCCAACGGCCTGGACCCGGAGGGGGTCCGCTGGCTCCGGGACACCCTGCGCGCCCACGCGTTGGGCGGCGGGACCGTTCTTTTGTCGAGCCACGTGATCGCCGAGCTCGCACTGTCTGCCGACCACCTGGTGGTGGTGAAGCAGGGCCGGCTGGTGAGGCAGGGGACGGTGGAGCAGATCATGTCGACCGGTCAGGCCGCCGCCGTCAGGGTACGGACCCCGGACCGGGAGGCGCTGGTCAAGGCTTTGACCGACGCGGGAATGAGGCCGCTCGCCGGCGACGACGGTGAGGTGATTGTTGCCGGCGCCACGCCGGAGGAGGTCGGCCGGGTGGTCGCCCGCACCGGGATCGTCGTCTACGAGATGCAGATGGACCGCCCCCAACTGGAGGACGTGATCCTGGATCTCACCGTTGGAGGTGTTCAGTCATGAGCAGGTTGATTCGAGCCGAGTTCCGCAAGCTATCGACCGTCCGGACGTTCAAGGGGCTTATCGCCGGAGCGGTGGTCTTCAGCCTGGTCCGGTTCACGATGATCGTGGTGTCGGCGGGCAAGATCGAGGCGGCGCCGCTGGGGACCGCGGCGAGTACGAAGGACATGCTCCTGGCGGCGGGGTCCGGGACGATCGTCTTCCTGGTGATCGGAGTTCTTTCGGTCAGCACCGAGGTCCGGCACGGGACGATCGACTGGACCTTCCTGGCGACGCCCGACCGGTGGCGGGTACTGGCTTCCAAAGTTGCCGCAGTGGTTCTGCTCTCGGCGGTCTACCTGGTGGCCATGGGCGCGGTGCTGGTCGGGTTGACGGCAGCGGTCTTCTCCCGGGAGGGCATCCCATTCGGCGCAGTGGTGAACAAAGAGATGCTGGCGGTGCTCGGCGGCGTGATGATCGGCATGCCCCTTTACGGCGCCCTGGGCGTCGGGCTGGGTGCTCTCATCCCCAACCAGATCGCTTCGCTGATGATCCCGCTGGCCTGGATCCTGGTGGTCGAGACCCTGCTGCCCAGCTTCGGCCTGATGGGGCTGATGGCGTGGATGCCCGGTGGGGCCACCGCTTCACTCGGCCGGGCCGACCTGCCCGGGCTGCTGCCGATGTGGGCCGGGGCGGTGCTCATGGCGGGGTACGCCGCAGCGGCCGTAGCCGCCGGAGGCGCCGCAATCACGAAGCGGGACTTCACGTGAGGCGGGCTTTCGCCCTGCTGGCGGTGCTGGCCCTGGCGGCCTGCCGGCCGGCGGCTCAGGCCTCGTCTCCGGGCGACGACCTGGAGCGGGCGGTCGAAGCGTGGCGGGAGAGAACCCCGGTCCCCGGCGTGGTGGCGATTGTGTCCGGCGAGGGCGCCGGGGAGCGCGTCCTGGTCTCGGGCACCGAGCGGCGCGGGGGCGGCGAGGCGATCAGTGCGGACTCGCAGTTCCGGGTGGCCTCGATCACGAAGATGCTGGTGGCGACGGTGGTCATGCAGCTGAAAGAAGAGGACCGCCTCTCTCTTGACGACCCGGTCGTCGACCACCTGCCGCGACCGACGCCGGTCGCCAAGTTGCTGGACGGGGTAACTGTCGAGGACCTGCTTGCCCACACCAGCGGGCTGCCCGACTCCGGCCGCAGCACCGAGCTGGTCGATGCTCTGGTCGATCACCCCGAACGCGCCTGGTCCGTCGACGCCGTCCTGAAGATTGTGGCCAAGAGCGAGCCAGAGTTTGCCGCCGGGTCGGCGTACGCCTACTCCAACACCAACTACCTGATCCTCGGCGAGGTGATCGAGGGGGCCACCGGCCGCCCGTGGCACGCCGAGGTCCGGGAGCGGATCCTCAACCCGCTGGGCATGACCGCCAGCTACATA
>DASTUJ010000108.1 GCA_035759705.1 Actinomycetota bacterium
CGACGCGGCCCTGCTGTTCGCCCCGTCGGGAGACCTCATCCCCGTGGTCATGTCGGCTCTCGACCGGGGCGGCACCCTGGCGGTCGCCGGCGTCCACGTCACCCGGCCGGGACAGCTCGACTACCAGCGGGACCTGTTCTACGAGAAGACGCTGACCACGGTCACCGCCAACACCCGGCGGGACGGCGAGGAGTTCCTGGAGCTGGCGGGAAGGATCGGACTATCCATCTCGACACAGGCGTACGCGCTGGGGGATGCAGACTTTGCGTTGCGGGATCTGGCGGAGGGGCGGGTCCGGGGTGCTGCGGTTTTGCGGGCCTAAAAGCCCAGGCCGGTGTCCTCGACCAGGCGCCGCTTGTCCTCGGAGGAGACCTCCATCTCGGCCGGGGTGATCAGGTAGATCCGGCGGGAAAGCTTCTGTAGGTTGCCGTCCAGGCCGTAGACCAGGCCGCTGGCAAAAGCGACGATCCGGCGGGCAAGCTCGCTCTCGGCCTCCTCCAGGTTGACGATCACCGGCAGGCCACGACGCATGCGGTCGCCGATCTGCTGTGCGTCGCCGTAGGACTCGGGCCTCACGATGTGGACCTGCCCCACGCCGCGCGGGGGCGGGGGTGCAAGCTGATGGACCGACGCCAACTGTTCGGACCGGCGGGGCTCACGTTCGACCGGCTCCCCGCGGCCCTCGTAGTCGTACACCCGGGTGTCCTCGTAGGCGCGGGGGTCCTCTTCGTAGTTGCGGGCCGCCGCCTCGTAGCGCTCGTCGAACGCCCGAGCCTGCGGCTCGTAGCGTTCCTCGATCTGGGGACGAGCGGGCCTCCGCTGCTCAGGATCGCCGTAGGAAGCTATCTCTCCCTGCAGATCGTCCTCGACAAAGCCGAGGTAGATGAGCGCATTCTTCAGAAAACTCACGCTAAAAAGCCCATTTCTTTTGGTTGGACGGACTCACTATAACCGTCGGGTAGCGAAAATCTAGTGTGAATCCTGTTAATCCGAGTGAAGGAGATTCAGGCGGCCGCCCTTGAGCACCGCCGACCCCCGCGAGTTGACGGTCTCGAAGCCGTAGCTGCCGGCCCCCTCCCCCGGCGTGCGCCACGCTCTCGTCACCAGGCTCTGGCCCGGGAAAACCGGCCGGGCGAACTCCACACTGATGCGCCCGACCCGGGTCGGGTCGCCATCCGCAAGGTTGTCGACCAGGGCCTTGGCCGCAAACGCCATCGTGCACATCCCGTGCAGGATCGGATTCGGAAAACCGGCGTCCTTGGCCGCCGCCGAGTCGAGGTGGATTGGGTTGTGGTCGCCGGAAGCCTCGGCGTACCGGGCCGCCTGGTCCTCGGCAACCTCCTCCGGCGCCTCGAACACCGGCTCGTGCGATTCGGCCGAGACCGCTTTCGCTTTGATCGTGCCGGTGCGCCGGATGAACATCACGCTGCGGGCCTCGGCCGCGACAACGCCGGCCTGATTCGTAAGCGAGGTGGCGACCGTGAAGGTGTGGCCGGTGTCGGCGAGGTCGACCTCCTCCAGGACCGTCGAGACCTGCAGTACGTCGCCCGCCCGGATCGGGGCGCGCAGCAGGTGCTCCTGCCGGGCATGGACGAGCATCGCCATGTCGACTCCCAGCTCCGGGTCGTACATGACCTGGTTCAGCTGGTCGATACCCACTACGCAGGCAAAAGCCGGCGGCGCCACCGGGTCGGCGGAAAGCACTGCGGGGTTGGAGTCGTTGGTCGCCCGGGCGTACTTCTGGATTGCTTCGGCGGTCACCGTGTAAGCGGCGGAGGGGTACTGCTTGCCTGCCAGCTCCGCATTCAGCATCCTTCCTCCCCCCTTCCGATTGCCCGACCGCCTCCGACCTAATATATGACCCGTGGACCCCAGGACCTACATCAGCGTAGTCGGCCCGTCCGATGCGCCGCCGGACGTTCTGCGCATCGCCGAGGAGGTGGGAGCTTGCGTGGCCCGCGCCGGGGCGATCCTGGTCACGGGCGGCGGGAGCGGCGCGATGGAGGCCGCCTGCCGGGGCGCCAGGGCGGCGGGCGGCGTGACCCTCGGCCTGTTGCCGGGCTCTTCCCGCAGAGAGGGCAACACCTTTCTGGACGTCTCAGTCCCCACCGGGATGGGCGAGATGCGCAACGTCCTGGTGGTGCGATCGGCCGACGGCATCGTTGCGGTCGGCGGGGCTTTCGGCACCCTCTCGGAGATCGCCCTGGCTTTCAAGCTGGGCAAGCCGATTGTCGGCATAAGGACCTGGACCGCCTCGATCGCCGGCGAGACCGCGCCGATGCTCACCGCGGCGACCGCCGAGCAGGCCGTGGGTCTGTTGATGGCGGTTCTTCCCCTCCCCGACGATTAGGCGTCTGGTTACCCAAATACCTAGTTGGGGTAGATTTAGCCTAGGTCTTTAGGTTTTTTGCGGCGGCGAGTATTCGATCCGAGCCCGCCCGATCAAAGGGAGCACACGCAATGGGAAAGTACACTCTGCCCGAACTGCCGTACGCGTACGACGCGCTCGAGCCGCACATCGATGCCGAGACGATGAAGGTGCACCACACCAAGCACCACCAGACCTACATCGACAAGCTGAACGCTGCAATGGAGGGCGAAGAAAGCCTCGGCAACAAGACGGTCGAGGAGCTTCTCGAGGACTACGCCAACCTGCCCGAGCGGATCCAGAAGGCGGTTCGTAACCACGGAGGCGGCCACGCCAACCACAGCCTGTTCTGGAAGATCCTCACCCCGAACCAGGAGGACTCCGAGCCCCGCGGTCCCCTGGGCTCAAGCATCGAGGACCAGTTCGGCTCGTTCAGCCAGCTGAAGGACATCTTCAAGCAGACCGCCGTCGCACACTTCGGAAGCGGCTGGGCCTGGATTGTCATCGCCGCCGGCGAGCGCAAGACCAAGGACCAGAAGAAGCTTCTGGTGCTAAGCCTGCCGAACCAGGACTCCCCGCTCATGGGTGGCCACACCCCGATCCTCGGACTGGACCTGTGGGAGCACGCCTACTACCTGCAGTACCAGAACAAGCGCCCCGACTACATCGAGGCCTTCTGGAACGTTGTGAACTGGAAAGAGGTTGAAAACAACTACGGCAACGTCGAGAACGTGGCCATCAAGACCGGAATGTTCAAGGGCCGGGTCCTGGAGCGCTAGCCTCCCGAATCTCCAAAGAGCCCCCGCTGTGTGCGGGGGCTCTTTGCATGGACCTCCGTGCGGTTGAACGCCGGGTCAACTGGGTAAAGTTGTGCCAGCAAATAGGAGTCCTGGACAAGGCTTTTCGAGATTGAGCAGGACCTGACCAGCGCCCGTAACGTTGACCCCTTATGGTTAAAGCAGTCGTTTCAGCGCGCCGCCCCTTTCAGGAGGTTTTGGACATGGATATCGACCAGGAGTTCTTCAGCATCGTCGAACAACTCGGACCTTTGGGAGAGCTCAAGCTTCGTTCTCTAGAGACCCCCGCCAACCCCGGACAGGCCTGCGGATGCGGCCCCATGGACGATCAGTCCGGGGGATGCTGCAGCGGCCCGGAGGACGAAGCACCCGCTCTGTAAAGCGCCCAGCCACCAAACATTTGCGGCAGACCGGATATGACTCGGTCAGCCCGAGACGCCGCCCTCTAGTAGCTCCGCCAGGGTCTCCTCGTTCAACAACGGGATGCCCAGGGCCTCGGCCTTTGCCAGCTTGGAGCCAGGCTTCTCCCCCACCACGACGTAGTCGGTCTTCTTGGATACGCTCGAGACGACCTTGCCGCCTGCTTCCTCGATCACCTGCTGGGTTTCATCGCGGGACCACCGCTCCAGCCCTCCGGTAAGCACGAAACTCTTCCCGGTCAGGTGCCCCACCTTCGGCTCGACCCTGGCCTGCTCCAGAACGACCCCGGCGTCCGCCATCTTCTGGACGATCCCCTGGTTGCGGGGCGACTCGAAGAAGTCCCGGATGCGCTGGGCGACGATCGGCCCGATCCCCTCCACCGCGGTCAGCTCCTCGACAGTTGCCTCGCCGACGCGGGTCATCGACCCGAACTCGTCGGCCAGCAATCGGGCGGTGGGGGGTCCCACGTCCCGGATGCCCACCGCGACCAGAGCCCGGACCAGGCCGGCCTGCTTGGAGCTCTCGATCGACGCCATGAGCTGGTCGGCCTTCTTGTCCCCAAAGAGCGGCAGCTGGAGCAGCTGGTCCCGGGTGAGCGAGTAGATGTCGCCGGGGTCCTTCACAAAACCCATCTCCCGAAGCTGGATCGCCGCCTTGTACCCCAGGCCCTCGATGTCCATGGCACCCCGGCTGGCGAAGTGGAACAGCTCCTCGACGCCCCGCGAGGGGCACTCGTCGTTCGGGCAGCGCCAGACCGCCTCCCCCTCCTCACGCTGCAGCCCGGTGCCGCAGACCGGGCAGTGGGTGGGCATCACGAACACCTGCTCCTCGCCGGTCCGCTTCGACACGATCGGTGCGATGACCTGCGGGATCACCTCCCCGGCCCGTCGCACCAGGACGGTGTCGCCGATCCGGATGTCCTTGCGCTCCACCTCGTCGGCGTTGTGGAGGGTGGCCTGCGAGACCATCGCACCCGAAAGCCGGACCGGCTCCAGCAGGGCAAACGGCGTGACGGCGCCGGTGCGGCCGACGTTCACCACGATGTTGCGGAGTTTGGTGGTCTTCTCTTCGGGCGGGAACTTGTACGCAATCGCCCACCGCGGGCTCTTGGAGGTGTAGCCGAGCTCCTCCCGGGAGCCCAGGTCGTCGACTTTGACCACCACACCGTCGACCTCGAAGGAGAGGTCGTGCCGGTGGTTCTCCCAGTGCCGGCAGAACTCGAACGCCGCCTGCAGCTCCGAGAACGCCCGGTTGTGCTCCATTACAGGCAGCCCCAGGTCGATCAGGTACTGCATCTGGTCCGAGTGCTTGCGGAACCGCCGCCCGGGCACCGAACCGACCGTGTGGCAGTAAAGCCCCAGCTGGCGCCCGGCCGTAACCTGCGGGTCCTTCTGCCTGAGCGACCCGGCAGCGGAGTTCCTGGCGTTGGCGAACGGGCGAAGCTCGGCGGCGACCAGGCTCTCGTTCAGCTCCTCGAACGCCTTGACCGGCATGAAGATCTCGCCACGGACCTCCAGGAAGTCCGGGACGTCGCCGTCCTTCAGGGCCTTGGGCACGGTGGACATTGTCTTCACGTTGGGCGTGATGTCCTCGCCGGTGCGGCCGTCGCCCCGGGTGGCTGCGGTCGTGAGGCTGCCCTTCTCGTAGACCAGGTTTACGGCCAGGCCGTCGACCTTCAGCTCGCAGTAGAAGTCGGCGGCCGAGCCCAGGACGCGCTCGACCCGCTTACCCCAGGCCAGCAGTTCCTCCAGGCTGAACGCGTTGTCCAGCGACCACATCGGGTTGGGGTGCTTCAGCGACGCGAACAGAGCGGACGGTGCGGCCCCGACCTTCCGGGTGGGCGAGTCCTCGGTGACCAGCTCCGGGTGGGCCGCCTCCAGGGCCGCCAGCTCCCGGACCAGCTCGTCGTACTCGGCGTCCGAGATCTCCGGGTCGTCCTGGGCGTGGTACCGCTCGGAGTGGTAGTCGATCAGCTCCCGGAGCCGGACGATACGGTCCAGCGGGGTCGGATCTTCGTCGGTCAAGCCGCCGGCTCTCGTACTTTCAAGCGGCGAATGGTCCCGCCTCCGACGACCTCGTCGCCGTCGTAGAAAACCGCGGTCTGGCCGGGGGCCGGCCGGGCCTGCGGGGTGTCGAAGCGCACGGTGGCCAGGCCGCCGTCGAGTGCGACGGTCGCCGGAGCCTCGGTTCCCCGGTAGCGGCTCATGACCGACGTCCGGAACTCCCCTTCGGGCCGGGGACCGACGAAGCTGACCTCGCCCACCTGGATCTCCTCCACCTTCATCTCTCCGGCGCCGGCGACCACCACGGTGTTGTCGTCCGAGCGGATCTCCGCGACGTAGAGCGGCACGCCCAGGCCGATCCCCAGCCCCTTGCGCTGGCCGACCGTGTAGTGGGCGAAGCCCTTGTGGGTGCCCACCTCGGTCCCATCGGGGGTGACGATCCGTCCGGGCACCGACCCCTCGGGTATCTGCTCGTCGATGAACGAGTGGGTGTTCCCGTCGGGCACGAAACACAGGTCCTGGCTCTCGGGCTTGTTGGCGGTCCGAAGGCCGAGGGAAGAGGCGATCTCCCGGATCTCGGGCTTGGAGTACTCCCCCACCGGGAACCGGGCGAGCTCCAGCTCCTCCTGACCCAGCATGTGGAGCACGTAGCTCTGGTCCTTGTTGTGCTCGCGGGCCCGAAGCAGCCGGTACCGGCCGTCGACGCAGTCCGTGCGGGCGTAATGCCCGGTGGCCAGGATCTCGGCGTCGTACTGCCGGGCGCGGTCAAGGAGCGCGGCGAACTTGATCGACCGGTTGCACTCGACGCACGGGTTGGGCGTCAGGCCGGCGGCGTACTGGCGCTTGAAGTTGTCGATGACCGTGCCGGAGAACTCGTCGGCGAAGTTCAGCACGTAGAACGGGATGTCCAGGACCTGGGCCACCCGCCGGGCGTCCTCGGCGGCATCGAGTGAGCAGCAGCCGCTCTCGTTGTTGGCGGCGGCACCCTTCCAGAGCTTGAGCATGATGCCGATGACGTCGTAGCCGTCCTCCTTCATCAGCGCTGCCGCTACCGAGGAGTCGACCCCGCCGGACATCGCGACGACCGCCCTCGTCTTCAAGCGCCGCTCTTTGCGAACTTGGGTGCGATGGAACGCAGGCGGGCGACCACCTGGCTCAGGGTTTCTACCACCGCTTCGACGTCCAGGTCTACGCTCCCCCGCCCGAGCGACAGGCGCAGGGAGCCGTGCGCCATCTCCGGTGCGATGCCCATCGCCATGAGGACGTGGGACGGCTCCAACGAGCCCGAGGCGCACGCCGACCCACTCGAGGCCGCAACGCCCTTGGAGTCCAGCATCAACAGGAGCGACTCGCCCTCGACACCCTGAATACAGACGCTCAGGGTCCCGGGCACCCGGGGCGCCCCGGCGGCGTTGACCGTGACCCGAGGAATCGCTTCGACGATCCGGGCCTGCAGGCGGTCCCGGATCTCCCCGAGCCGGTCGCCCTGCTCGGAGACCTCGGCGGCCGAGATCTCCGCGGCCACGCCAAACCCGACGATTCCGGCGACGTTGGGGGTTCCGCTGCGCAGCTCCCGCTCCTGGCCGCCGCCGTGTAGCTGGGGAGCGATGGCGGTCTTGCGCCGCAGGTACAGCGCGCCCACGCCCTTCGGGCCGCCGAGCTTGTGTGCGGCAAACGCTGCCATGTCGACGCCCAGCGCCTCCACGTCGACCGGGATCTTGCCGAGCCCCTGGACCGCATCGGTGTGCACGAGTGCCCGGCTGTGCTCTTTGACCAGGTCGACGACCTCCCGCAGCGGCTGGATCGTGCCGACCTCGTTATTGGCCAGCATCACGGAGACGATCGCCGTCTCGGGCGAAAGGGCGGCCTTCAGGGCGTTGAGGTTGACCAGGCCGTTGCCGTCGACCGGGAGGAAGGTAACGCGGTAGCCCTGCCGCTCCAGCCACTCGGCCGAGTGGAGCACCGCGTGGTGCTCTATCGAGGTGGTGATGATGTGCCTGCGGCGGGGGTCCGCCTTGGCAATCGCCCCCTTGAGGGCAAGGTTGTCGGCCTCGGTTCCTCCGGCCGTGAACACGATCTCCGACGGCTGGGCCCCGATCGCATCGGCCACCCTCTCGCGGGCCTCTTCGAGGCCCTTTTTGGCCTCGCGCCCGGCGCCGTAGACACTTGAGGGGTTGCCGAAGAACTGCTGCTGGTAGGGCAGCATCGCCTCGATGACCTCGTCCATCATCGGGGTGGTGGCGGCGTAATCCAGGTAGACCATGGCCACCCATTCTAGGGCGTACCTGTCGCCTGAGCCTGCCACCGTCGCATACCCCCCAGGCGCATCCGCCAAACGGTTTACGCCCACGAGCGCAGGGTAGGAATCAGACAAGTGTGATTAGGGCAACTTAGCCCCAAGCGGAAGAAAGGAAGTAGCCCAATGGCTGGAGACATGGATCAGGAAATTCGTGACAACGCCGGCGACCGTATGCAGGACAACATCGAGAACGTCGAGGGCACCAAGAAGTGGGGCGACCTCGAGAACAACCCCGACGGCGAAGGTGGCGGCGGCGCAGCCGATGTCCCCGGCACCGACAGCCCCGAGGCCCAGCAGGCCCGCGAGGAGTTTCCCCGCGCCTCCGAAGAAGAGGTAATCGAGACCGCAGAAGCCGCGAAGGCATCCTTCGGCGGTACCGGTGGACTCGGTGGCGGCGGAGTGGAAAGCGAAGCCGACCCCGCGATCGCAACCGGTGAGAAGCCGGGCATGGGCAGTGACACCGGTCAGGAAGCGTCCGGAGACATCCCCTCCAAAGCCGAGGTGGACAACGCACCTGAGGTCGGAGATGGCGGCGAAGGCGAAGCCGAAGACAGCGGCGATGGCATGACGACTGGTCAGAAGTTCGCCAGCATCCTCGCCAGCGACGACAACATGAAGTGGGAGTCGAAGATCGCCGAGACGATGTCCGGCGGCGACGACGAGAACACCAAGGACATCTAGGCGATCTAGAACCTAAAGAAGTACTCCACGCCGTCGTCCCGAATCTCGTTGCCCGCCCGGCCCTGTGCCACGAGCACATCCAAGTGGGCAACGGCTTCGGAGACGGCTAGGAAGCGGCAGTAGGACTGCGCCTCCGGATAGAGGGTGGCCGAGATCTCGAAGGCGGTCACGCCCCCGGTGGTCAGGCAGTTCCACACCTGGTCGAGCCGGCGAGCGTGGTGTCTGCGCATGTAGGCGATTGTTTCGGCCGGGTTCTCTATGACCGGCCCGTGGCCCGGGTAGACCGCCACCAGGTCCAGAGACTGAAGCAGGTCCAGCGTTTCCAGGTAGAGCTTGAGACTGTGGCGCCTGCGGCTCGGCGAGTCGCCCTCCGGCTCCAGGATCGGTTCGATCAGCGGGTTGGGATACGAGTGCGGCAGAAGAGTGTCGCCGCCGAAGAGGATTCTGCGGTCCGGCTCCAGGAATCCCATATGCCCGTCGGTGTGGCCCGGCAGCGGAAGCGCCACCAGGTTGAAGCCACGAAACTCGAACACTTCGCCGCCCGACATCGGGCGGCATTTTAGTTGCGACACCCTGTGGACCCGGTTTACCCGCTTCTCGAGCTTTGAGATCTCCTTCAGGAGCAACTCCGGGAACCCGGCCTCCTGCAACCGGCGGCTCCACTCCCAGACCGGGCCGGTGTCGGCGATCCGCTCGATCTCCTTCTCGCCCATGTAGGCCTTCACGCGGCCTTCCCCGTTGCAGATCAGAGGCACGAGACCGTAGTGGTCGGGGTGACCGTGGGTGACAAGAATTTGTTCGAGGGAGTCTACGAACAGGCCCTTGGCGGCAAAGCCGAGCTTCAAGGCGTTCTCACCTGCGAGAGTGTTTACGCCTGCGTCGATAAGCGTCATCGGTTCCGACGCAACGATGTAGGCGTTGACTTGCCCAACCCCATAAGGAGTAGGAATCGGCAGGGTCTCGACCGGAAGGGTGTCTTGCAACCGCATCGCCCCCAGGATAGCCGGAACCGCCACCCTGCGTGGGAGCCCCTGACAGCGGACTATGCGTTACTCTCGGCTTCCATGCGTTCTACTCTTGCGTCCCGGTGCGCCCACCTGCTCGGGCTTGTCATTTTTGCCCTCGCCCTGATGGTGCCGGCGGCCACCTCAGCGGCAACTCCGGCCCCGTCCCCCGAGCCGACGGTAACGCCTTCCGCGGAAGCCACCCGGACTACGCTTCCGCCCTTCGGGGGCGACACCGCGCCCCGCCCGGTGCGGACGCGTCAGGACAAGATCATCAGCACGATTGCGCCGATAGCGATGGTGGTGGTTCTGATAGCCGGCCTGTACATCTACTGGCTGATCCGGAAGGGACTTTAGACGGGTAGAGCGGTGGGCTCCTCTACCAGTTCCACGTCGCCGCCCAGGCCCCGCAGCTTTCCGGCGAAGTCCTCGTAGCCCCGCTCGACGTAGTGGAAGTCGTGGACCTCGGTCTGTCCCTCGGCGCCGAGGGCCGCTACGACCAGCGCGGCTCCTGCTCGAAGATCCGATCCCCTCACCGGCGCCCCCTGCAGGCGACGCACCCCCCGAACCACCGCATGGTGGCCCTCGGTGCGGATGTCGGCCCCCATGCGCACCAGCTCCTGGGCGTGGTTGAAGCGGTTCTCGAAGACGTTCTCGGTGATGATGCTCGTTCCCTCGGCCGATGACAGGAACGCCATCATCTGGGGCTGGAGGTCCGTCGGGAATCCCGGATACGGAAGGGTGGCAAAGTCGACCGCCTGCGGCCGGTGGTCGCCGCTGACCCGGATGCCGCCGTCGGTTGGAGCCCACTCGGCGCCGGCCAGCTCCAGCTTTTCCAGGAAAATCTCCATGGTCTCCGGCTGGGCGCCTACCAGCTCGGCGTCGCCCCCGGTCGCCAGCACCGCCAGAGCGAAGGTGCCCGCCTCGATTGGGTCGGCAGACACCCGGTAGAAGGTCGAACTCATACGAGGCACGCCGGTGATCTCCACGGTAGAGGTCCCGGCTCCCCAAACCTGCGCCCCCATCGAGTTCAAAAAGCTCGCCAGATCAACGATGTCGGGCTCCCGAGCGGCGTTCTCGATCACCGTCACACCCTCGGCCAGGACCGCTGCGGTCATCAGGTTCTCGGTGGCCCCCCTGCTGGGGAACTCCAGGAGGACCCGCTTGCCGATCAGCTTCTCGACGATGCCCTCCAGGTAGCCGTGGTCGAAGGTGAACTTGACCCCGAGCTGGGTGAGCCCCGCCTCGTGCATGTCGATGGTGCGGCTTCCGATGTTGCAGCCGCCCGGCATGGCGACCCGGGCGTGGCCGGAGCGGGCCAAAAGCGGCCCCAGTACGTTGATCGATGCCCGCATGCGGCGGACCAGGTCGTAAGGGGCAACCGTGCTTATGTCACCGGAGGTGTCGATCCGCAGGGTGTTGCCGTCGAACGAGACGGTGGCGCCGAGGCGTTGAAGGACTTCGATCATCGTGAAGACGTCGCTGATCCGGGGGACGTTGTCCAGCACGGTCTCCCCGTGCCCGAGCAACGAGGCGGCCATCAATTTCAATGCCGAATTCTTTGCCCCGGAGATCTGCACCCGGCCCGAAAGCCGGGTGCCTCCGTTGATCGTCAGGTAGTTCACGACGAAGATGTACCCGCTTTTACGACGGTTCTCCCGAATCGGGCTCGGCCAGGATGATGACCTTGTCGTCCTTGACCGTCAAGAACCCGCCCTCGATCTGGAACTTGTGGTCGGCTCCGCCGGAGACGATCTTCACCTCGCACGCCGGAAGCTGCGCCAGGATCGGCGTGTGCCCCGGCATGATGCCGATCGACCCCTCCACGGTCATGGTGGAGATGAACTCCGCCTGACCGGTGTAGAGGTCGTCCTCGGCTGATACGAGCTGAACGTCGAGCACTTCCTAGCCTTCCATCTTCTTGGCTTTTTCGATCGCCTGGTCGATGCCGCCAACCATGTAGAACGCCTGCTCGGGCAGGTGGTCGACCTCGCCGTCGGTGATCATCTTGAAGCCGCGGATGGACTCCTCCACCGGGACCGTCTCGCCTGGGATGCCGGTGAAGACCTCGCCGACGTAGAAGGGCTGGGACAGGAACTTCTGGATCTTGCGGGCCCGGTACACGTCCAGCTTGTCCTCTTCGGAAAGCTCGTCGATGCCCAGGATCGCGATGATGTCCTGAAGGTCCTTGTAACGCTGCAGGATTCTTTTGACCTCGTTGGCCACGTTGTAGTGCTCCTGGCCGACGTAACGGGGGTCGAGAACCCGGGAGAACGATGCGAGCGGGTCCACCGCCGGGTAGATGCCCAGCGCGAACACCTCACGGGAGAGGGCGGTGAATGCGTCCAGGTGGGCGAAGGTGGAGTGAGGAGCGGGGTCGGTGTAGTCGTCGGCAGGCACGTAAATGGCCTGGATCGAGGTGATCGACTTGCCCTTCGTCGAGGTGATGCGCTCCTGCATCTCACCCATCTCGTCGTTCAGGGTCGGCTGGTACCCCACTGCGGAAGGCATACGGCCGAGCAGCGTGGAGACCTCGGAACCGGCCTGCACGAAACGGAAGATGTTGTCGATGAACACCAGCACGTCACGTCGTTCGACATCACGGAAGTACTCGGCCATGGTCAGCGCCGACAGGGCGACCCGAAGGCGCACGCCCGGAGGCTCGTCCATCTGGCCGAACACCATGGCGACCTTGGAGAGGACCTCCTCGCCGGCCTCGTTCATCTCCAGCCAGAGGTCGTTGCCCTCACGGGTGCGCTCCCCCACGCCGGCGAACACGGAGTAACCACCGTGGGCCTGGGCGATGCGGTAGATCATCTCTTTGATCAGAACGGTCTTGCCGGTTCCGGCGCCGCCGAGCAGGCCGATCTTGCCGCCGTTGACGTAGGGCTCCAGCAGGTCGACGACCTTGATGCCGGTAACCAGCATCTCGGTCTTCGGCTCGAGCTCGTCGAAGGGGGGAGGCGTGCGGTGGATGCCCCAGCGCTCACGAAGGTCGAGCTGCTCGTTCGGGGTGTCCAGGCAGTCGCCCAGCACGTTGAAGACGTGGCCGAGAGTGCCGGGACCGACGGGGACACTGATCGGCCCGCCGGTGTTGGTGACCACTGCGCCGCGCTTGATGCCGTCGGCGGGGGCCATGCAAATCGCTCGTACCAGGCCCTTGCCGATGTGGGCGGCTACCTCGGCTACCAGGACCTCCTGGCCTCCGCTGACGCTGCGCTCCAGGGTCAGGGCGAAGTGGATCTCGGGAAGGCCCTCGGGCGGGAAGTCGACATCGATAACGGGGCCGATGACTGCGACCACGCGTCCCTGGGGCAGATCGCTCCCGCCTTGATCGGTTTTCAAATCGTCAGCAGCCATTACCATTTTCGTCGCTCCTTCAAATTGCCTTAGGTCAGTTCTTGGGGGTCGGGGTGCCTACTTCTTGCCGCTGAGGGCCTCTGTTGCACCCACGATGTCTGCAATCTCATTGGTGATCTCAGCCTGCCGGGCCTTGTTTGCCCGCAGCTGGTAGCTCTTGATCAGCTCTTCCGCTTTGTCGGTGGCGCTCTTCATCGCCCGCATGCGAGATGCGTGCTCGGAGGTGGACGACTCCAGCAGCGCGCCGTAGATCTTCACCTCGACGTACCTGGGCAGCAGGGCGTCCAGCAGCTGCTCCGGCTCCGGCTCGAACTCGAAGACGGCCGACGGGGTGTCCGAGGCCTTGTCGTCGGAGTCCTCGGCCTTCGGTACCGGCAGGATCTGCTTCACCGTGGCCCGCTGAACCGCCGCCGAGAGGAACTCGGTGTAGGCCATCATCACCATGTCGAGATTCCCGGAGACGTAGTCCTCGATGATGTCCTTGGCGATCACCTTGGCGTCGGCGTAGGTCGGCTTGTCGCTCATGCCCGAGAACCCGGCCTGCAGCGGGACCTGGCGGAACTTGAAGAAGTTCGCGCCCTTGCGGCCCACGGAGGTGACCATGGCCGTGCGGCCGGCCTGGCGGTGCCTCTCGGCCACCCGCTGGGCTTCCCGCAGCACGTTGGAGTTGTAGGCCCCGGCCAGTCCGCGGTCGCCGGTGAGGACGATCAGGCCGACGTTGGTGATGGGGTCCCGCTCCGCCAGCAGCGGTGAGGACTTCGCCTCGCTGGCCAGCATGGAGATCATCTCGCCGATGGCGCGGGCGAACGGGCGAGCCCGCTCGGTCCTGGCCTGAGCTTTGGCGATACGGCTGGCTGCGATCAGCTGCATGGCGTTGGTGATCTTTTTGGTCGACTCGACCGTCTTGATCCGCCTGCGTATATCCCGTGCTTTTTCTGCCATTTGGTCTGTGTGCCCTCGTCCTTATGCTTCTTCGGACATCTCTTCGGTGTACTCGGGGTCGGCAGATGCAGCCGTGTCCCCGGTTACCTCAGCCTCTTCGACGGGTGCCGCTGCGGCTGCCGGGGGAGCCTCTTCAGCCTTCGGTGCGGCTGCGGGCTTGACGCCGGGAACCTTCGGCTCGGCAGCGGTGAAGTTCTCCTTGAACTCCTCGATCGCCTTGCGAAGCGCCTGCTCGATCTCTTCCGGGAAGTCGCCCTTGGTCCGGATGTGCTCGTAGATCTCCGGAGCGCGGGTGCCGACGTAGTCTCGAAGCCCGGTGTCGAACTCGATGAGCTCGGTCATCGGGACGTCGTCCAGGTACTTGTTGGATCCGGCGAAGATCGAGACGGCCTGCTCCTCGACTGGCATCGGGCTGAACTGGCCCTGCTTCAGCAGCTCGGTCAGGCGGGCGCCACGGTTCAGCTGTGCCTGCGAGGCTTTGTCGAGGTCCGATCCGAACCCGGCGAACGCCGCCAGCTCACGGTACTGGGCCAGCTCGATCTTCAAAGGTCCGGCGATCTTCTTGATCGCTTTGATCTGGGCTGCGCCACCCACCCGGGAAACCGAGGTACCGACGTTGATGGCCGGCCGGAAGCCCTGGTAGAACAGGTTGGCCTCGAAGAAGATCTGGCCGTCGGTAATCGAGATGACGTTGGTGGGAATGTAGGCGGAGAGGTCTCCCTCTTTGGTCTCGATGATCGGCAGAGCGGTAAGCGATCCGCCGCCCAGCTCGTCGGAAAGACGAGCGGACCGCTCCAGCAGGCGGGAGTGAAGGTAGAAGACGTCGCCCGGGTACGCCTCACGGCCCGGAGGCCGGCGGAGCAGCAGGGAGATCTGGCGGTAGGCGTCGGCCTGCTTGGAAAGGTCGTCGTACACGATCAGGACGTCCTCGCCCTTGTACATCCAGTGCTGGCCGATGGCGCAGCCGGAGTACGGAGCCAGGTACTTGAAGGCGCCGGGGGCGGAAGCGGGGGCGTTGACCACGCAGGTGTACTCGAGGGCGCCGGCCTCCTTCAGGCCGTTCAGCACCTCGGCCACCGTGGAGTTCTTCTGGCCGATGGCAACGTAGATGCACTTGACCGCCTTGTCGGTTCCCCAGTACTGCTTCTGGTTGACGATGGTGTCGATGGCGACGGCCGTCTTGCCGGTCTGCCGGTCCCCGATCAGGAGCTCTCGCTGGCCCCTGCCTACGGGAATCATGGCGTCGATGGCCTTGATGCCGGTTTGAAGCGGCTGGGTCACCGGCTGGCGGTTGATGACCGAGGCCGCCTGCAGCTCCAGCTCACGGGTGCCTTCGAGCTTCGACTTGTCCAGCGGGCCCAGGCCGTCGATCGGGTTGCCCAGCGCGTCGACCGCACGACCCAGGTAGGCGTCGCCCACCGGAATCGAGAGCACGTTGTGGGTCTGGGTTACGGGCATGCCCTCTTCGATTGCGTTGGCGTCACCCAGGATGACGACACCAAGCTGCTCGGGCTCGAGGTTCAATGCGATGCCGATCAGGTCCCCAGGGAACTCCAGCATCTCGTTCGCCACGACGTTCGGAAGCCCGACGACGCGGGCGATACCGTCGCCGGCCTCGATGACTCGTCCGACTTCCTGTTGAGTGGTCGAGGGCTTGAAGTTTTGGAAGAGGTTGTTTAGCGCAGTCTTTACCTCATCCGGTCCTATGGTCAGATCGGGCATCAGTTCTCCTCTTAAGTACGTTTGCTTGAGTTAGTCCACCCCGAGGTGCTGCTTGAGCTGAGCGAGCTTGCCGCGGACGGTGCCATCGATGACGATGTCGCCCACCTTGGCCAGCACGCCGCCGATGACGCTCGGGTCCACGATCGACTTCACGTCGACGTTGCGCCCGGTTGCAGACTTGAGGGCCTCGGCGATCGCTTCCCTCTGTGCGGAGTCAAGGGGGATGGCCGAGCGGACCTCGGCCACCTCCTTGTTGGATTCCACGGCGGTGATCTTGGACAGCTCGTCCGCAATCTCCACCAGCTCACGGGCCTTGCCCTGACTGATCACAAAACGAATTGCGTTCAGCGTGTGGGGCGACGCCTGCTTGCCGAGCAGCTCCTCCAGCAGCGCCTCCTTCCCCGAGAAGGGGATGGCGATGTCGGTCAGCGCCCGGCGGAGCTCGTTGTGGGACTCCACCGCACGGGCTACCCGGAACAGCTCGTCCGAGACGCGGCTGACATCGCCTTCAACCTGCGCGATCTCGTAGAGAGCCCGGGCGTAGCCTTTTACTCCGGTTGTGTCGCTCACGCCTTGGCCGCCTCGCTCTTGCGAATGTCGGCGATGAAGCCGTCCACCAGGTCACGGTGGGACTCGGGGTTCAGCTCACGCTGAACGATCTGTCCCGCAATCGTGGTCGACCACTCCGTGAGCTGACCTTCCAGCTCGTTCAGGATGCGCTCCCGCTCACCGGCAAGCTGCTTGCGAGCCTTGTCGACGATCAGGCGAGCGTCGCCTTCGGCCCGGGCGATCAGGTCCAGACGGACCTTCTCCGCTGCGCCGCGGGCTTCCTCAACCATCTGCGAGGTCTCCTCACGAGCTGCAGCAACCCTGCTCTTGTACTCGGCGAGGATCTTCTCGGCCTCGGCCCTGGTTGCCTCCGCTGCCTTGATCTCGTCGGCGATCTTGCGCTCCCGGTCGGCAAGGCCTTCCTGCAGCTTCGGAAAGACCTTCTTGGACAAAAGGAAGAGCACGGTCAGAAAGGCAACTGCGGTCCAAACGACGAGTCCCCACTGAGGCTCGAAGGGGTTGAATCCCCCTTCGCCCTCAGCGGCTTCTGTAGCTAGTAGTACCCATTGCATTTGCAGGCCTCCTAGAAGATGCCCAGAAGAAGGAGCAGTGCGACGATCAGGCCGTAGAGAACCTGCGCCTCGGCCAGTGCGAATCCGACGAACATCAGACCCTGCAGCGTGCTGCGTGCCTCCGGCTGCCGCCCGATGCCCTCGAGGCCCTTGGACCACAGAATGCCGATACCCGTGGCGCCTCCGCCTGCTGCCAGGCCGATGGCCAGACCGGCTCCGAGCTGCTGGAGCCCCTTGTCGGTCATGCCGGTCGCAGCTTCCTGCGCCAGATTTACAACGCTCAAATCTTTCTCCTTTCGATCTTTACCGGGCCGGTAGCGAGAATTAGTGGCCCGGGTGAAGTGCGTCGTTGATGTAGATGGTGGTCAGGAAGGCGAAGATCACGGCCTGGATGAAGGCCACGAACAGAGCAAACGCCGTGAAGATGATCATGAAGAGCAGCGAGATCGGCAGGATGCCGTAGATCACTGCACTGCCTGCCGCCAGGAAGATGAAGCCGGCGAAAACCAGCAGCATCAGGTGGTCGGCGAGCATGTTGGCGAAAAGTCGGACTGCCAGCGAAAGCGGGCGAGCCAGCTGCGAGATGACCTCGATGGGAACCATCAGCGGGAGCATGGCCTTCGGGATGTCCGGCGGCACCAGCGTCTTGACCCAGAACTTGAGGGCTCCGTTCTTCGCCATGCCGATGACGACGGCCATGATGTAGATCATGAGCGCCAGGGTGGCGGTGACGAAGATGTTGGCCGTGGCGGTGAACCCGATGTACGGGATGAGACCGACCGCGTTCAGGAAGAAGATGAAGAAGAAGACCGTGCCGACGAACGGGAACCAGGTCTTACCGTCTTTGTTGTTCATCACCGAGTAGACGATGTTGACCTTCACGAAGTCGATCATGACCTCGATGATGTTCTGGATGCCGCTCGGGACCAGTTGGCGCTTCTTAGCAGCCATCGCGAAGACCAGGACGCACAGGAAGGCAGCCAGCCAGATGTTGACCACTGCGTTGGTGGGAGAAAGGTCGATGCCCCCGATTTCCCAGTGCGGAGCCCAGCCGTAGTGGTGCGGCGACAGGTGCCCTGTTAGCTCGGTAAACGGTGACTCTTCGACAGCTTCTGCCTGTGTTGCCAAGAACGCCAAACCAAGTTCCTCCTAACCGATGATTCCCCGCGCCCTCAATTGCTTGAGCGCCCGGGGTGCCTCTGTCACTACGAGAATCAACCAGCACGCTGCCAGCGCCAGCAGGTAGGCCCGCGTGGCGGACTCCCCAAGGGTCAGGAACAGCGCGATCCCGGTACCGACGATCGCTCCCAACCGCAGCGCTGCATATCTGGTGACGTGCGGGTCGAACGTACTTTCTTCAAACTTTCGGAACACGTGCGACCGGACGTACCCGATCACGTAGACCGCGGCCGCCAGGCAACCGGCAAAAGCTCCGACGGCAGCTTCGTTACCGTCGGCCCCCAGAGCAACGATGGCTGCGATGGCTCCCACCGTAAAAGCCTTGATCAAAACTCGTCTCGCGGTTGCCGATGCAGGCTCTTTGACCGGGGCTACGACTTCGGCGGCAGCGCTCTCGGGTTCGACAGCTACGCCCTCAACCGATTCCTGCTCAGTCGTTGCCTTTGTCTGTTCCATATGTCCTGTAGAGCCTCAAAACTCCTGCTGCGCCGCCCATCAGAGCGAAGACAAAAAGGAAGATCACTCGCGTGTTCAACCAGCTGTCGATCAACCAACCCAGAAAGGCGCCCACGGCGGTCGTGGCGACAAGTTCGAACGCCAGCCCCATCGCGTTGCCGTAATGCGACGTTAGAGGAGGCTTAGGTTCGTTGGGCATCAGGTCTTGGCACCCAGGCGCGAAATGCCGCTCGCGAATCCGCGAACTTCAAGACCGGACCGTGAACTGTCCACATAGTAGTCGGGATTCGACTTTTCCGGCAAACGCGGCCTCGCTGAAATGCCCGGCTTCAGTGTCAAAGTGACCGGCCGCTCAGCTTCGGAAGAGCGGTGTACAGGACCATCCCCAGGGCCGCCGCTGCAAACGGCAGCATGTAGACCGGCGCAAACGACAGCGCAAGGGTCATTCCAGCGATCACCGCGGTCCATGCGTACATGATCAGGACCGCCTGGCGGTGTCCATGGCCTATCTCCAGGAGCCGGTGGTGCAGGTGCTCCTTGTCCGGGTGGAACACCGGCAGGCCCTTCTTGGCCCGGCGGATTATCGCCAGAGCCGTGTCCAGCAGCGGGATCGCCAGGACGATCAACGGGATGGCCAGCGGCAGGTAGAACAGGAAGGCGGCCGAGATGTCCGACTGGTTCTGGGTGGCCGACCGGCCGACCCCCGCGACGGTCGAGGTCGCAAGAAGAAACCCCAGGACCATGCTCCCGGAGTCACCCATGAAGATCTTGGCCGGGTTGAAGTTGAACCGGAGAAATCCGATCGTCACACCGACAATCACTGCGGAGATGAGCGCCGCCGTCGGCTCGGGGCCGGCCAGCCCCTGAAGCCGGAGCTGGTAGGTGTAGACGAAGAACGTGGCGGCGGCGATGGCCGTGACCCCGGCCGCAAGGCCGTCCAGCCCGTCCATGAGGTTGACCGCGTTCACGATCAGAACGATCCAGGCGATGGTGGCGAGGGCGGACACGTCGGCCGACATCGACAGCGCTCCGACCCCCCGGAAGGGAACCCGGAAGTACTCGAGCCGGACACCGCTGAGGAAGACGAAGCCGGCCGCCATCAGCTGGCCGGCCAGCTTCATGGGGGCGCCGAGGCCCTTCAGGTCGTCGACCACGCCAAGAATGAAGATGATCGTGGTGCCGATGATGATGGCGAACAGCTCGGGCGCCGGCCACACGAACAGCGGCCGGAACGACCCGCTGAACGGCTGCTGGAACGACGCAAACGCCAGTGCGACTATGAAGCCGATGAACATGGCGATGCCGCCCAGGGTTGGGGTAGGCACCGCGTGGACCTTGCGGTCGTTCGGCACATCCACCGCGCCCACCCGCCGGCTGAACGTCAGAACTGCGGGGGTGGCGATGTAGGTGACCAGGGCCGCAACGCCCAGGACCATCAGGTAAAGGGTCATCGGCCGACATTCTATTCCCGGCTTCAGCCGTCGCTCGCAAATGCATTTGACCGCACCCACCTGCAGCCTTACCGTTCTTCCTACATGGACAAGTACTGGGCAGCCCTCGAGCAGACCGATCCGGACATCGCAGGGCTGATCACCGGTGAGGCCAAACGGGAAGCCCAGACCATCCGGCTGATCGCCTCCGAGAACTACGTCTCCGAAGCGGTCCTCGCCGCCACCGGGTCCCTCCTCACCAACAAGTACTCCGAGGGCTACTCGGGAAAGCGCTACTACGAGGGCCAGCAGTTCATCGACCCTATCGAGGACCTGGCGGTCCAGCGGGCCAAGGACCTGTTCGGCGTCGAGCACGCCAACGTGCAGCCCTACTCCGGCTCGCCGTGCAACCTGGCGGTCTACCTGGCCTTCCTGGAGCCCGGCGACACGGTCATGGGCATGGCGCTGCCGTCGGGCGGGCACCTGACCCACGGGTGGAGCGTCTCCGCCACCGGCCGCTGGTTCCGGGCCGTGCAGTACGGAGTGCGCAAGGACAACCACCTCATCGACTACGACGAGATGCGGGACCTGGCCATCAAGGAGAAGCCCAAGCTGATCTGGGCCGGCGGCACCGCCATCCCCCGCCAGATCGACTTTGCGATCTTCGCCGAGGTCGCCAAGGAGGTCGGAGCGGTCTTCGCCGCCGACATCGCCCACATCGCAGGCCTGGTGGCCGGCGGAGCCCACCCCTCACCGGTCCCCCACGCCGACGTGGTCACAACCACCACCCACAAGACCCTCCGCGGCCCCCGGGGCGCCATGGCGATGTGCCGCACCGAGCACGCCAAGGCGATCAACTTCGCAGTCTTCCCCGGCCTGCAGGGCGGTCCCCACAACCACACGACGGCCGCCATCGCGGTCGCATTGAAGGAGGCGTCGCAGCCGGCCTTCAAGGAGTACGCCCACCAGATCGTCGCCAACGCCAAAGCGCTGGCCGCCGCCCTGACCGCCCGCGGCTTCGACCTGGTCTCCGGCGGCACCGACAATCATCTGATCCTCATCGACCTGACCAACAAGGGGGTGTTCGGCAAGCCGGCCGCCAAAGCGCTTGACCGGGCCGGCATCGAGCTCAACTACAACACGGTCCCCTTCGACCCCCGCAAGCCGTTCGACCCCTCCGGCATCCGCCTCGGCACCCCGTCGGTGACCACGCGGGGCATGAAGGAGCCGGAGATGGAGCTGATCGCCGGCTGGATGGACCGGGTCGTCTCCTCCCCCGAGGACGACGACCTCTCGAAGAAGGTCTCGGGCGAGATCTCCGAGCTCTGCCGCAGCTTCCCGGCCCCGGGGACTCTCAGCTCCTAAGCCGCCGGCTCACGGGTCCACGGTCAGCTCCGCCCACACCTGCGACGTGCCCGCATCCACCCCCCATTCCGTGCTCAAGCGGTCGAGGAGGAGCAGCCCCCACCCGCCTCCTTCTCCGGCCTTACGGCGCGGAATCTGCTGGGGATCGTAGAGGGGGCCCGGCTGGCTCACGCGAAGCTTGAGAGACCCATCCGAGCGGTAGATGTCCACTCCCATCTCGTCGTCCTCGGATGAGCACCCGTGGCGGATCACGTTGGTGACCATCTCGGTCAGCACCAGACAGGCCGCGGAGAAGTCGCTTCCCGACAGGGGAGCCGAGAGCTGGCGAAGCATGCCTCGAGCCAAAGCCGTAGATTCCGATCTACAGAGAAGGCGTTGATGAAGATGTTCCAGAAATGCCTCCTCGGGCCAAGCAGATTAGTGCCGGGCTTGACCGCTATGATTAGTCCCCCGAAAGCAGGGGTTGCACACATGGCGAGAGGCCTTGGGGGGAATGCGACTTGTCAAACGTAGATGAAGACAAAAAGGTGGATGAAGCGCGGACCCTTCTGGAGAGCGTAGTTCTGCTGGAGACTGTGGCGGTTGAACGGGAAGCGAAGGCCGAAGGCATTGTCGAGTCCCTCACCGACGAGGGCATGGACGCTTCCGAGGTGGCCGAAAGGCTTGATATTCCCGATGCAGCCGTCCAGACAATGCTCGACCGCGAGCAGCCGAATCCTCCACACGAACGTATGGGCGTCTCGGAAGAGACCGTCGAGAGGCTCGACCCGTTCAAGGTCAGAGAAGCCTGAGTTTCACGAATTCCAGGGTTACGTAGCCTGCCCTGAGCCTTCGCACTCCTCCCGTTCGATCTGGTGAATCTGGTCGACCCTCGGCTGGTGGCGGCCCCCCTCGAACTCGGTGTTCAAGAACAGCTCGACTATCTCCTGTGCCATATAGGGAGTAACAATCCGGGCCCCCATCGCCAGGACGTTGGCGTCGTTGTGCAGGCGGCACATTTTTGCGGTCCACAACTCGTTGCACAGTGCCGCCCGGGCCCCGTGGACCTTGTTCGCCGCCAACTGCTCTCCCTGCCCGCTGCCGCCGAGGACTATGCCTCTCTCCGCCTCACCCTTGACCACCGCACGTGCGGCTGCCGCGCAGAAGGCCGGGTAGTCGACGGACTGCTCGGAGTCGGTGCCTAGATCCTGCACCTCGTGCCCCTTGGAGTTCAGGTACTCGACCAGGGCCGTCTTCAGGGGGAACCCGGCGTGATCGGAAGCGATGGCTATTTTCATCGTCGCACTCTATCCGATGCCGATACCGGCGCCCTAGCGCAGGATGCGGGGCTCCCCGAGCATCGAGATCACCTTGGAGGCCGGGGCGTTCAGCGTTCCGCCGTCGACGTATATCCCGGGCCCGGTCCCAAGGTCCAGGAGCACCTCCTGGAGCACGGCGGCGGTCGGGTTGCCGCTGGGGTTGGCGCTGGTCGCCACCAGCGGTCCGCAGTCCCGCAGCAGTTCGAGGGTGAACGGGTGGTTCGGGATTCGAAGGCCAACCGTGGTCCCGTCGCCGCCGATGTCGGGCACGTCGTCGGTGGACCTCACAACGATCGTCACCGGTCCCGGCCAGCTGCCCATGGCGAACTCCAGGGCGTCCTTGTCGAACTCGCCGAGGGTTCGGGCGGTCTTGATGTCGGGCACCAGTATCGGCAACGGCTTGGAGCGAGGGCGGCCCTTCAGCTTGAAGATCTTGTCGATGGCCTTCTGGCAATCCAGCCGGGCTGCGACGCCGTAAACGGTGTCGGTGGGAATGACCACCACTCCCCCCTCCTCCAGGACCTTGGCGGTCTTGTAGAGGGCGGTTTTCGACTTGCTGGACACGATGGTGGCTATGGCTTCCGCCCTTCCGCAAACCGGGGCCTGCCGGTCAGGTCGTCGGTGATCTGCACGCTCTCGTAACGCTTGCCGAACCAGATGCTGAGGTCGTTCCACTGCGACGAGCCGGCCGTCTCCATGACGAGGTGGCCCCCCGGCGCCAGCCAGTCGAACCCCTCGCGGATGATCCTGATGCACGTCGCCATGCCGGCGTCCCCGGAAAGCAGGGCCACCTCAGGCTCGTGGTCCCGCACCTCGGGGGGGACGGCGTTCAGCACCTCCTGCGACAGGTACGGGGGGTTGGACACGATCAAATCGAACTTTCCCTTCTCGGATTTTGGGAGCGGCGAGAACAGGTCCCCGAAGTACAGCTCGACGTTGGTCAAGCCCGTCTGCTCCAGGTTGCGGTCCGCCCACCTATAGGCATCTTCGCTGATCTCGGTGGCCCACACCCGGCAATCGGGCAGCTCGGTGGCAAGTGAGAGGGCAATTGCGCCGGAGCCCGCCCCGATGTCCAGGACCTGCGGGCTTTCGACTCCTTGCAGCAGCTCCAGGCACCTCTCGACCAGCATCTCGGTCTCGGGCCTGGGTACGAGCACACCGGGACCGACTTTGAGCGCCAGCTTGCGGAAGCTCTGCACGCCGGTGATGTACTGCAGCGGCCGGCCGGAGCAGCGGGCGGCGACCATCTTGTCGAGCTCGGCCGCCTGGGAGAGCGTCACCGGTTGGTCGATCCCGGCGTAAAGGTCGGCCCGGCGGGCTTCGAGGACGTGGCCGACCAGGATCTCGGCCTGGTTGCGAGCGTCCGTGATCCCCGAACGCTCCAGGTCGGAGGTGGCCAGGTCGAGCACGTTGCCTACCGTGTACCGCACTATTCGCCCGTCAGCTGCTCGGTTCTCAGTTTGGTGATCAAGGCGTCGATGAACGGGTCGAGCCCTCCGCTCATGACCTCAGGAACGTTGTGGACCGATACCTTCACCCGGTGGTCGGTAACCCGGTTCTGAGGGAAGTTGTAGGTGCGGATCTTCTCGGAGCGGTCGACGCTGCGGACCTGTCCCTTGCGGGCGGCCGAGTCCTCGGCTGCGCGGCGGTCCAGCTCGAGCTGGTGGAGGCGGGCCCGCATGATTCGCAGGGCCTTGTCCCGGTTCTGGAGCTGCGACTTCTCGTCCTGGCAGGTCACGACAGTGCCCGACGGAAGATGGGTCAGCCGGACGGCCGAGTCGGTGGTGTTGACCGACTGCCCACCGGGTCCCGAGGAGCGGAAGACGTCCCACTTCAGGTCGTTGGGGTGGATGTCCACCTCGACCTCCTCCGCCTCGGGCATCACCACAACCCCGATGGCCGAGGTGTGCAGGCGGCCCTGGGACTCGGTCTCCGGGACCCGCTGAACCCGGTGGACGCCGGCCTCGTGCTTCATCCGGGAGTAGGCGCCCTTGCCCTTGACGGCAAACGTGACCTCCTTGAGGCCGCCCATGTTGGAGGGGTTGGAGCTCAGGATCTCGGTCTTCCAGCCGCGGCGCTCGGCGTAGCCCTCGTACATCTTGAAGACCTCGCCGGCGAACAGGGCCGACTCGTCGCCCCCCTCCCCCGCCTTGACCTCGACGATCACGTCCTTGTTGTCGGTCGGGTCGGTGGGGACCAGAAGGACCTTCAGCTCCTCCTCCAGCCGTGCGGCAAGCGCCGACTGCTCGGAGATCTCCGCCTCGGCCATCTCCTTCATCTCGGGGTCGTCGGTCTCGTTCAGGAGCTTTTTGGCTTCGTCGACCTCCTCCAAGGCGGCCTTCCAGCGGCGGTAGGTCAACACCGTTGGCTCCAGCTCGGCATTCTCCTTGCCCAGCTCCCGCAGAAGGGTCGCGTTGGAGGTGATGCTGGGGTCCATGAGCTTGGCCTGGACCTCCTGGTAGCGCGTGTCGATCTCGCTCAACCGTCCGAACATCGCACCGCTCACGAATGCTTCCTTCCCAATCAGGACGCGCCTGTATCAGCCAAATTTCTATTGAAGCCTAAGCCGGCTCGACTCCCGGCAGACCCTTCTCCGGGTGCAGCAGCGGGGCCTCGACGGGTGCCTTGACCTCGTAGACCTTGACGGTCTCGGGCTCGGCGACGGCGATGCGGTTGATGACGCCCTCCATCGCGGCGATGGCGACCTCGATCTGATCGTGGGTCGGGGGGCGGGTGGTGATCTTCTGGAGCGCCAGGCCGGGGAGGCTCACGGTGCGGAAGATCACCGAGTGGTCGTTCTTTCCGGCCGCCCGGATCACCTCGTACGACAGGCCGGCGACCACCGGGATCATCAGGATGCGGGCGGCCAGCTTGAACGCCAGCGGTGCTTCGGCCAGAAGCAGGTCGGCGAGGAAGTGCCCGATGATCGCGACGAACATCACGATGAACAGGAAGTTGGTACCGCAGCGCACGTGGAGTGTGGAGTAGCGGTCGATGACCTCGGGGTCCATCGGGTCGTCGTTCTCGTAGGCGTAGATCGTCTTGTGCTCGGCCCCGTGGTACTGGAACACCCGTTTGATGTCGGGCACCAGTGAGATCAGCAGGATGTAGCCGAGGAAGAAGGTGATCCGGATGCCGCCCTCGAAGATGTTCTGGAGAAGGTCGCCCTCGACGCCGATCCGGTTACCGCCCCACTTGGAGATGAAGGCGGGGATCGTCACGAACAACGCCAGGATGATCACCATGCCGATTCCGAGGCTGGCGTTCATCGCCTTCTCGACTTTTGCGGTCTCCTCCGGGGTGTCGTCCTCCTCCTCGACGGCGTAGGAGCCGGAGATCTTGAGTGCCTTGAAGCCGAGGTTCAGCGACTCTACGAGCGTCCACACGCCCCTCAGAAGGGGCTTGCGGGTCCACTTGTGCTCCGCCCCGTAGCGGGGCAGAGGGAATGAGTGAACCGCAATCTCCTTGTTGGGCTTGCGGACGGCCACGGCCCACGACTCCGGGCCGCGCATCATCACGCCCTCCATTACGGCCTGGCCGCCTATAGAGGGTTTACTCGCCATGGGTGGTTCCTTGGCTCAAGCGGTTCCTACTCGGCGGGAGGAGCGGCGCTGGCGCGCTTGCCGTACTTGCGCTCGAATCGCTCGATCCGTCCACCGGTGTCGACCATCTTCTGCTTGCCGGTGTAGAAGGGGTGGCACTGCGAGCAAAGCTCGGTGCGCATCTCCGTCACGGTCGACCGGGTTTCAAATGTGTTGCCACAGGAGCAGTGCACCGTGGCGATCTTGTAATCGGGGTGAATTCCCGTTTTCACGTCAGTCTCCTTCAAATTCTTATTGAGTCGAGAGTAACACTCGCCGTCCAGCGGCCCTTTAGTTTTGCCGACGGGGGTAGGATTTAGAGCATGGACGCCGAAGCAATCCGCAAGGACTTCCCCGTACTTTTCCAGCAGGTCAACGGGTACCCCTTGGTCTACCTCGACAACGGCGCCACCTCCCACCGCCCCCTGGCGGTCATCGATGAGGTGAAACGCTTTGAGGAGGAGGATAATTCCAACGTCCACCGTTCGGTCCACACCCTGGGCCAGCGGGCGACGGTCCTCTTCGAGGAAGCTCGCACCAAGCTGGCGACGCTTCTGAACGCACCAAGCAACGGCTTGATCTTCACCAAGTCCGCCACCGAGTCGCTGAACCTGGTCGCCTACGCCTGGGGCCGTCACCACCTGACCGCCGGCGACGAGGTCCTGATCACCGAGATGGAGCACCACTCCAACATCGTCTCCTGGCAGCTGGCCTGTAAGGACACCGGGGCGATCATCCGGGCAATCCCAGTCGACGAGAACGGGATCCTCGACCAGGCAGCGTACGAGAAGCTGCTCTCCAACAAGACCAAGGTCGTGGCGGTCACCCACGTGTCGAACGTGCTCGGAACCATCAACCCCATCGCCGAGATGGCGGCCAAGGCCCACGAGGTCGGCGCGATCGTTGTCTGCGACGGGGCCCAGGCGGTCCCCCACATGGCGGTCGACGTTAAGGCGCTGGACTGCGACTTCTACGCCGGCACCGGCCACAAGATGTGCGCCCCCACCGGCATCGGATTCCTCTGGGGCCGGCCTTCGATCCTAGAGAACATGGAGCCCTTCCACGGCGGTGGAGACATGATCCTCGACGTGTGGATCGACCACTCCACCTACAACGACATCCCCTACAAGTTCGAGGCCGGCACCCCGCCGATCTCGCAGGCCGTGGGCCTGGGCGCTGCGATCGACTACCTGAACCACATCGGATGGGACGCCATTCGGGAGCACGAGGTGGAGATCACCCGTTACGCGCTCGACCGTCTGGCGGCGCTGCCCGACATCACCGTGTACGGCCCGAAGGACGCAGAGATAAAGGCGGGCCTGGTCTCCTTCAACATCGGAGACATCCACCCGCACGATGTCGGCACGATCCTGGACGGCAAGGGGGTCGCCATCCGGGCCGGGCACCACTGTGCCAAGCCGCTCATGCGTAAACTGGGTGTAGGCGCGACGAATCGTGCTTCTTTTTACATTTACAACACTCATAGCGATGTCGACGCCCTTGTTGACGCTCTGGAGAGTTGCCGGGAGATGTTCGGCTAAGGAGGGCTTTTCCGTTGAGCGACCTTGAAGACCTTTATAAGGAAGTAATCCTCGATCACTACCGGACACCGCGTAACCGGGCGAAGATCGAGAACGCCGACGTCCACCTGCACCGGGACAACCCGCTATGCGGAGACGAGATCGACCTGTACGTCGACATCGAGGACGGCCGGGTCACCAACGTCGGCTTCGAGGGCCGGGGCTGCTCCATCTCCCAGGCATCGGTCTCGATGATGACCGAGAAGCTCAAGGGCCTGTCCATCGCCGAGGCGGAGGCGCTGGCCAACACCTTCAAGTCGATGATGCAGGGAGAAAATGCCGAGGACGAGGACGCCCTCGGCGATCTGCTCGCGCTTCAGGGGGTTCAGAAGTACCCCGTCCGCATCAAGTGCGCACTGCTGGGCTGGAACACCTTCCTGGAAGGCGTGAAGATCCACAACGAGAAGCACGGAGCCTAACCGCTAGCAGGGTTTGCAGGCACCGGTCACAACCCGGCGGATCTCCTGGTGCAGAATTTCGTAAATAAGGTCGTTCTTCCAATACTCCACATGGGCAGCGAACAAGGTAGTGGCTTTCGGATCCTTGATGTTGCACACCTTCTTCGCCTCATCTCTCGGATTCAGGGGCTTGTCGTCGATCAAATCGACGTCGTACAGGTTCAACGAGCCGCTGATAATGTCCCAGGGCGAGTAGACGTTCATCCACCGTTCAGGCCGGCAGTCGTAGCTTTGGATCAGCGGTTGACCCGCCGATGCCAGCGCCTCCCGAGGTCCTCGCTCCCGGCAGTCGTACTGGACTGCAAACAAGAACGCCGTTTTGTCCAAAGGCGACCCGAAAGTGAGGAGCAGGGGCGTACGTTGCGCCACGCCCAGACCGGATAGCTCGGCAAAATCCGAACCCTTCTCTGCGGCCTGGTCTGACCTGATCAGTTCGTTCAAAACGTCATAGGCGATGACCGATCCAAGAGAATGACCAACCACAAAGACCTTGTCGTAATAGGGTCGGCCATCTTCGTCCTGGAGCGAGTAGACATTGCGGGCCGCCTTGGTCAGCTTTTTTTTGATCTCCTCCCGAAGCTCGTTGAACTCGTCAAGCTTGTAGGGCGAGATGTAGATAGCCACATCACCGACGTACTGAATCAGCACGCGGCGGACTGCGGCGCTGGCCCCCACCAACAAGAACCAAAAGAAGGCGTCCGGCGTCGAGTTGACGAAGTCCTGCAAAAGGTTGCCTTCGCCGGGCAAAAACGCCTTGCGGAGCGACGCACCGGCGGCAATTTCCAGCAGGATTTTCACCGTGAGCCCCACCGCCGCCAGGGCCAGGACGATGAGCCCGGCCAACAGAACGGATGAGGTCGACCTCCCTTCGATGCGTTCCTGCACGGAAGTTGGCCCCGGCCGGCCCTTGAAGTCCCGCTTAACGAGGCCGACCAGCATGACGAGGCGCGAGCCGACCCAGAACACGGCCACGGCGGCAACCAGCAGCAGGACGATCCCCTGCATGATCTCGTCGAAATTGCGAATCAGATCGCGGTCCAGCCAGCGCCGGTTAACAAAACCCTCCGGAGTCAGCTTCACGTGCCCGTAGATCATCGTGAACATGGCCACACTTCCCAACGTCGCCACGAAATAGAAAACGACAAACAGCGCCACGCTCAAAGAGCCCGTCACTTTGCCGGGAAACTTCTTTGCGATGAAAAGGAAGGCCACGACCAGGAAGGCTGCGGCTAACACGAAATTGAACGTAGTGGTCAGGTCGGTCTTGAGCGCGCTACTCAGCCAATCATCCGGCTTCCCCAAGAACGTTGAAGCCGCCGATACGAGCACGATCACGGTGTTCATTGCGATGAGGGCACCGAGTCCCACCACGGCCACCAAGAGGTACAGAACCATCCGGCCGAGCGGACTGAATCGCTGGTAGCTCCCGAACATCCACCTGACGAAACTTTTGCGCCCGTTCTTTAGACCGTTCCTTGCAGCGCCGAACAGAAACGCCACCACCTGTCGCACGGAGATTCTGCCTTCGGTGAGCGGAGCCCAATAGCCCTCGTAAACGTGGCAATCCACTTTCTGGTTCCCGCTCAGCAGGGTGAATTCAACTCGACGCAGCCAATCCTCATCCTCGAACTCGACCGACCGAACCGACAGGTCACAGTCTTGGCTCCCGTCCTCCTCCCGCAACTTGCGGGTTAGGACATCCATCGTGGAGAAGGGGACCTGCTGGCCCATCCCATGTGCCGCGAAAACCGCAATGCGACTCACCCGGGCTGCGTTGTCGTCCTTCTTTCGGACGGTGGGAACGTCGGGTGGCTGCAGCTCAGGGTTGCGTGATCGCCAGAAGAGGAGGCGGCGAAGCGGACACTCGACCGAGGGTGCCGGAACAGGCTCACACTCGCACTGTTCCTCTGGCTTCTGGAGAGCCGCAATCGCAGCCAGCACGTGATGCCTCCAACTGTGCTTGGTCTTCTCCATAGGTAGCCGAACGGGCTCCTCGCAGTTCCGGCATTGCGTCTCTGGCAGTTTTTTCATCGCCTGCCGATTCTTCGGCTCACCCATTGGATAAGCAATGCCGAAAGTACCCAGTTTCTCCCTTAAACGGCCCCATTTTGCCGTAGCCGTTCGATTCCAAATGGAACTGTTGCCGGACATAATGGGTGCCGACATCCTCGCCTGAATCCGGCGAGCTCGAGTTGACGTTTTGGTAAGCCTGGAGGTCCAAGTTGCTGGAAGGTCTCGCCCGGTTCAGCTACCGGCACAAAGTGCTCATGCTGTTCATCTGGATCGTGGTCCTCGTGGGGATTGGAGGCCTCAACCAGGCCTTCGGCGCCAAGCTCAACAACAACTTCAACCTGCCGGGCACGGAGACCCAACGAGCATTCGACATTCTCGAGGAAAAGATGCCGGGCCGAAGCGGGGACACCGGCCAGATCGTTTTTCGGGCCGAGAACGGCATCGCCGCGGTACGTGAGCGCATGGAAGCCGGATTCGAAGCTGCCGAGGAGGCCTCGGGCGAGGATCTGGCCGCCCTGATCAGCCCCTACTCACAGGAGGGCGCCCGCCAGGTGGCGCCGGCAGGGCCGTCGGCAGGAAAGATCGCCTACGCCGAACTGCAGTTCAACAAGAACTTCGCCGAGCTGCCGCTCGAGCTGTCCGACGAGATCATCGAGGCGGTCGACGAAGCGGTCGACCCGGACAGCCAGTTAACCGTCGAGTACGGCGGCCCCCCGTTCCAGGAACTGGCGCCGCCGCTCGGCAAAAACGAGCTGTACGGCCTCGGCTTCGCCGTCCTCATCCTTCTCGTCTCGTTCGGTTCGCTGCTCGCCATGGGGCTGCCGATCCTCACCGCGCTGTTCGGAGTCGGCATCGGCGTGACCGGCCTGACCCTGCTGGCCAACGTGATGGACGTGGTGACCTTCGCCCCGCTGGTCGCCTCGATGATCGGCCTGGGCGTGGGGATCGACTACGCCCTGTTCATCGTCACGCGCTACCGGAATGGGCTGAAGGAGGGTCTGAGCGTCGAAGACGCGGTGGTCAAAGCCATGACCACCGCCGGCCGGGCGGTTGTTTTCGCCGCCATCACTGTGATCATCAGCCTGCTGGGAATGTTCATCATGGAGCTGTCCTTCGTCTATGGTCTGGCGGTGGGCGCCGGCATAGCCGTACTGGTCACGATGCTCGCGTCGATCACCCTCCTGCCGGCACTTATGGCGATGGTGGGACGCCGGATCGACAGCCTCTCCATCCATTTCAAGCGCAAGGGTAAGCCGGCCAAGCCGAAGGAGTCGGCCTTCTGGTACCGGTGGAGCAGGGGCATCCAGAGACACCCGATCATCTCGGCGATCCTGTGCCTGGCGGTGCTCGGTGTTCTCGCCGCTCCCACCCTGTCGATCCGGCTGGGGAACCAGGACGCCGGCAACGGCCCCACCGAGCTGACCACCCGCCGGGCCTACGATCTGCTGTCGGATGCCTTCGGCCCCGGCTCCAACGGCCCGCTCCTGGTGGCCGCCAGCTTCGACGACTCGCAGGCTGCGCTTCCCAGGCTGACCGCGCTCGCCACCCAGCTGGCCGCCGACCCGGGGGTCGCCAGCGTCAGCCCGGTCATCCCCAACGAAACGGCCAACCCCCAGGACGCCGACGCTGCGATCATCCAGGTGATCGGCAAGTACGCCCCCCAGGACGAGAGGACCGACGAGCTCGTCCACCACCTGCGGGACGACATCATCTCCAAGGCGGACGGGGACGGCCTGGAGATCCACGCCGGCGGGCCGGCTGCAATCGGCGTCGACCTGACCGACAAGCTCACCGAGCGGCTCCCCTACTTCTTCGGTGGGGTGATCCTGCTGAGTTTCCTGCTGCTGATGATGGCCTTCCGGTCGATCCTCGTGCCCTTGAAGGCCGCCCTCATGAACCTGATCGCCATAGCGGCGGCGTTCGGGGTTCTGGTCGCAATCTTCCAATGGGGCTGGTGGCCGGCCGAGCTGATCGGAGTCGACCGCACGGGGCCCATCGCAGCCTTCACCCCGATGCTGCTCTTCGCGATCCTGTTCGGCCTGTCCATGGACTACGAGGTCTTCCTGCTCTCCCGGATCAAGGAGGAGCACGACAGCGGCAAGCCGAACGACCAGGCGGTGGCCGACGGGCTCGCCTCCACCGCCCGGGTCATCACGGCGGCTGCTGCGATCATGGTCACCGTGTTCTTCTCGTTCGTCCTGGGCGAGGACCCCAACGCCAAGCTGGTCGGCCTGGGCCTGGCGGCGGCGGTGCTGATCGACGCAACCCTCGTCCGCATGATCCTGGTGCCGGCGACCATGGAGCTGCTCGGCGAGGCCAACTGGTACCTGCCCCGGTGGCTGGACAAGATCCTGCCGAAATTCAGCATCGAAGGAGAGGAAGACGTTCCCGGACTGGCGACCCAGCAGATCGTCGACGAGGAGTCCGAGCTCGTTGCCGCCGCCCCCGAGCGGCAGTACCGCACCGTCGAGCCCCGTCCCGAGCAGCCGATGCCGAGGCACCACGCCTACCCGGCGCCGCCTCCACCGCCTGCGGCAGCGCCGGCTCGGGACGGCAGGCCGCTCCGCAAGGCACCGAGGTACGGTCCCACCGCCCTGGACCGGGTGCTGCGGGACCTGCCGTTCAAGGCCGGGGTGGGCGACGTGAGGTCGAACCTGGAGGAGGTGGCGCGGGCCACCTACAACCACTTCCGGTCCGGCGAGATCGGCCCCTCGGTCGACGTCTCCCGGGTCAGCGGGTACCTGGCGCTGGAGCAGCGCCTGGGGCGGATCGGCAGCATCACCAACCCCGAGCACGCCGCCCAGCTGCTAATCGGCGCGGTCGCCGCCAAAGCGTTGACCGCCAACGGCGACCAGTCCGGCGGCGACGACTACGCCCGGGCGGCGGTGAAGATCGTGCTGGAAGGCATCGGCAAGCGGGACTGACCAAAGGAGGAGGCGTGGGCAAATCCAGACCGAACCGGGTGACTGCGGACCTCACGCAGTACCCGGACCTGGTTGTGATCTACCTGGGGATGCGGGTCAACTCCCCGCGCGGCTTTCCCACCCTGATGAAGTTTGCGCCGCCGATCATGAAGAAGGCGTTGACCCCCACCCCGGATGGGCTTTTGCTGCACGAAAACATCACCTGGTCCCTGCTTCCTCCGCACGCCGGGTTCCGGCAGTACTGGACGGATTTCGACTCGCTCGAGAGGTGGGCCCGCTCGGGGACGCACAAGCAGTGGTGGCAGAACTTCCTCGCCGACCGCAAGGGAACCGGGTTCTGGCACGAGACCTACGCCAGGGGCCGGGAGATCGAGTCGATGTACATCGACATGCCCGGATTTGGGCTGGGCAAGTTCGCGCCCAGGGTGGAGGCCCGGGGTCCGATGTTCTCCGCCCGGCAGCGGGTCGGTGTAACCGGAGAGTCCGAGCTGGACTCGGCAACAATCGAGACGGAGATCTACGGGGACTAGACCTGGGTCCTCAGCAGGAGCTCTCTCGGCTCCGGCTCCAGATAGGTCTGCTGGTTGAAGAACGGATTCTGCTGTACTCGCACGTAGTGCCGCATGAGGGTCAGCGGGACGCTGAGCGGTACGTTCCCCTGGCGGTAGTCCTGCAGCGAGCGGGCCAGCTCCTTCGCAACCGCCGGCTCTACGTCCTTTTTGACCCCCTCAAAAATCGTCTTTAGAACGCCGAAGTGGCCGGCAGGCGTCGCCGGGGTCTTCAACGCATCCATCATCGCGGCCAGGTACCGGGCCCCCAGCTCCTCGTAGGAAAGGTCCTTGGCCTCTTTCAAGGTCTCGGCAACCTCCTCGTGCAAGCCGGGACGGTGGGCGTCCAGCTGGAGCTTGGTCTGGGCGTGCGACATCACCAGCTGCCCGACGCTGCGCTGGCTGAGGAAGAACTTCTGCTGCCGGTCGTAGGCGAATACCCGCTCCACGAAGTTCTGGCGGGCCGCGGCGTCCTCGAGCTCGGTCTCCTCGACCGTCGGCAGGGCCGGGAACTTCTCGGCCAGTGCCTTAGCGAACAGCCCGGGCTGGTCCTCGGATCCCTCAACCGGCACCTGCTTGCCGCAGCTGGGTGACCCGCTCTTCAGGATGTATCCCCTCAGCTGGACCTCGGCCAGGTCCTCGACCTTCTTGATGGAGAACCGGTTCATGGACTCGGTGTGATCGGCGCCCGAGACGGTCCCGACCATCTTCGTGC
>DASTUJ010000109.1 GCA_035759705.1 Actinomycetota bacterium
GCACCTGGCGGGGCCGCCCGAGTTCACCACTACCTGCGTGCTCCCTGCGCTGGCGGCCCTCGTCAAATCTGGTCTTCGCCTTGAGGTGACCCTAGGCCGCCCGGCCGAAATGCTCCTGGACGGGCTCAACGACGGCAAATACGACCTGGTTGTAAGCACCGTCCCGCCGGATTCCGCCGATTTCACCGTCACCGAGTTGTTCCGGGAGGAGTTCGTTCTGGTCGCCGCCCCGGCGGTTGCCTCGAGGGTCACCGGGAGCGGTGCTCAAGCGTTGGAGGGCCTCCCGTTGATCGCTTATTCGGATGACCGACCGTTGATCCGCCGCTACTGGCGCGAGGTTTTCGGAAGGGAACCAAGCACGGTGCCCGCAGCGGTGGTCCCCGACCTCAGAGGGGTGCTGTCGCTGACCGTCGCCGGGACCGGGTTCACCGTGCTTCCCCGCTACCTGTGCCGGAGGGAGCTTGCGAGCGGAGCATTATTCTCCCTGATGGAGCCGGCGAAGCCTCCCGCGAACACCATCTTCCTGGCGACGAACGGTCCCGGCAACAACACGGCCGAAGTCGCCTGCCGGGCCCTGCTGGGAAGCGCCGGCTCCTGGTAGATGACCATTTCCGGCTGCCACCAATATGGACCGTCGAGCACTTGGAGTGAAATTCTTCTTGACTCATCAGGCGCCTAGGGATAACCATCGACCAGATTCAAGCCAAGGGACCTCAGTTCATGTCGCACGCCCGACGGTTCGCTATTAAGAGTGGGTTAGTCCTCATTCTCGCCCTCAGCGCCCTGGCCATTCTCCGGACGAATGGGGCAGCGGATGCAGAGTCGGCAGGTCCGTCCCCAACGCCGTCGGTGGCGTCCTCAACGAGCACGTTTAGCATTCTCAGCGTAGGCGAGGGCCGCCCCGGGGAGGTGGGCGACGTGATCAGACTGCCGCCCGGAGTTGACACAGAGGAAGAAATGCTTGCCTACCTTCGGTCGCTCGGCAACCCGTCGCCCTCCCCAACGGCCTCAACCTGGTCGGCCTCCAACCCGATCGCCCCGGATCTATCGATAATCGCCAGCCTGGAGAGCCGAGGGATCGACCCGGAGGAGTTTCTCCGGGAGCTCTACAAAGGCGAGGAGTCTATCGAGGAGTTGGTCGAGAGGCTGGCCAGCAAGTAGCCCGGACACAAAAATCCCCACCGGGTCCCAGTCCCGGTGGGGATTGTTTGCTGCTACTTCTTTACGCCGCTTCGATAGCCAGCGCTTCCTTCGGCTCCAGGGCGATGGCGAGGACCTCTTCGATCCTCTTCGCCAGGTGGACGTTCAGCTCGGAGAGCACGCTCTCGGGCACGTCGTCCAGGTCGGCCTCGTTGCGGTAGGGAAGGATCACGTCCTTCATTCCCGCCCGATGGGCTGCCAGCAGCTTCTGCTTCACGCCGCCGATCGGCAGCACGTTGCCCTGAAGCGTCACCTCGCCGGTCATCGCAACCGTCTCCTTGACCGGGCGTCCGGTGAGCAGGCTCACCAGGGCCGTGGTCATGGCCGTTCCGGCGCTCGGACCGTCCTTCGGCACCGCTCCTGCAGGAACGTGCAGGTGGAAGCTGCGGTTCTCGAACGTCCCGCTGATGCCCAGCTGGTCGGCGTGGCTTCGCACGTAGGAGAGAGCGATCTGCGCCGACTCCTTCATCACGTCGCCCAGCTGACCGGTCAGCGTCAGTCCCGGCTTGCCCTCCATCTCGGTGGCCTCGATGAACAGCACGTCTCCGCCGTGGCCGGTGACCGCCAGCCCGGTGGAAACCCCCGGCACTCCGGTCCTCTCGGCCGCCTCGAAGTGGAACTTGATGCGTCCCAGGTACTCCTTGATGTCGGCTGCGTCGATCTCAAGCGGCGTAGCAACCTGACCCGCTGCGATCTTCGTGGCCGCCTTGCGGAGGACCTTTCCGATCTCACGCTCCAGGCTTCGCACGCCGGCCTCCCGGGTGTAGTCGCCGATGACCTTCAGCAGAGCTGCGTCGGTCAGCGTGACCTCACCGTCGTTCAAGCCGTTGCGCTCGATCTGGCGGCGAACCAGGTGGTGCTTGGCGATGCCCAGCTTCTCCTGCTCGGTGTAGCCGTCCAACCGAACGATCTCCATACGGTCCAGAAGCGGGCCGGGGATGGTCTCCGCCACGTTGGCGGTCGGGATGAACAGCACCTCGGACAGGTCCAGGTCGACGTCCAGGTAGTGGTCCCGGAACGAGTGGTTCTGAGCCGGGTCCAGCACCTCGAGCAGAGCGGACGACGGGTCGCCCCTCCAGTCGGCCCCGACCTTGTCGATCTCGTCGAACATGATCACGGGGTTCTTGGTGCCGGCCTCCTTCAGCGCCCGGACGATACGGCCCGGCAGTGCGCCGACGTAGGTACGCCGGTGCCCGCGGATCTCCGCTTCGTCGTGGATGCCTCCCAGAGACACCCGGGCGAACTTGCGGCCCATCGCCCTGGCAACCGACTCGCCGAGAGAGGTCTTACCGACTCCCGGAGGGCCAACCAGAGTGATGATCGCACCCAGGCCGCGTCCCTGAACGGCGCCCATTCCACGCTCGTCACGCAGCTTCTTGACCGCCAGGAACTCGATGATGCGGTCCTTGACGTCGTCCAGACCGGTGTGGTCTGCGTCCAGGACGGCACGAGCCTCGTTGATGTCGAAGTTGTCGTCGGAACGGGTGTCCCAGGGCAGGTCGCTCATCCAGTCCAGGTAGTTCCGGATGTATCCCTGCTCGGGGTTTTGGGCGCTGGTCCGCTCGAGGCGGTCCAGCTCCTTGTCGACCTCCTTGCGGATGTCGTCGGGCATGTTGATCTTGGCGAACTTGGCGCGGTACTCGGCGACGACGTCGTCGCCCTCCTCGCCCAGCTCCTTGCGGATGGCTTCCATCTGCTGACGCAGAAGGAACTCACGCTGGGTCTTCTCCATGCCTTCGGCAACATCCTTGTGGATCTTGTCCTTGAGGCTGAAGTCGGCCAGGGTCTCGCGGTTCCAGACGAGCAGCTTCTCCAGGCGCTCGGAGACGTCCACGGTCTCCAGGACCTGGCGCTTCTGGTCGAAGGTCAGGTACGGGGAGTAGCCGGAGGTGTCGGCCAGGTGGCCGGGGTTTGTGATCCCACGGAGGAACCGTGCGACACCCCGCTCACCGCGCATCTCCAGGATGTTCTCGACCAGCGCCCGGTACTCCTTGGCGAGCCCGTGAACCTCCTGCGGGTAGATGTTGGGGTCCTCAGCGGTCTGCGCTTCGACCCAGGTGGCGTTGCCGCCGTCACCGGGAACTCCGGTGCCGACAACCGCGCGGTAGAGGCCTCGGACGATGTAGACCTCCTCCCCGCCGGCCGTCATTGCGCCCTGCGGGTTGTCCTCCAGCTTGCCGACGGTGCCGATGCGGGCGTACTCGCCCTCCACACGCGGCACCAGCAGCACCATTCCATCAGCCCGGCGAGCGGCCGCGATCGCTTCGAAGCTCTCGTCGCTGCTCTCCGAGTCCACTGAGATGGTCACAACCATGTGCGGCAGAATCACGCCTTCCTTCAGCGGAAGGAGGGGCAGCGTTTGCGTCTTGGTTTCACTCATCGGGGTTCCTCTCTTGATTTCCTAAGAGGTAAAACGTTGCTGTCGCAACTATATTCCCCAATGGTTGCGTTTGCAACCAAAACTTGAGTGTCATCGCATCAACGTTACAGAATTACATCCGGGCCGCCGGGCACCTTCCGGCGCTCCGGGGCATAATTGCGCCGGTGAACTCCGAAAGCCCCAAGCTGCGCTGCTCAACAATTGCCCGGGAATCTGAAGAGCCCCTCTACGGCACCGCACCGGTGTCCGAGGGATGGATACTGCTCGAGCAGCCCGGCGCCTGGGGCCCCGATGCACTGATCGAAAGCTCGATAGACCCCGGGGTCGGCGCCGAGCTCACCCGTCGCTCGAAAGCGCACGGCTTCCGCATCCTTTTGATCCGTCGCAGCGCCGGCCGGGCTCCGACCTCCACCCAGAGCTGCTTTTTTGCCCGGTCGGCCCAGGGCGAGACCTGGATGGAGCGACTGGAGCTGGCCGGAGCTGTCAACCTTCTGGACATCGACCCCGAAGTTCTGAAGAGCCCAACCCCGCCCGGGCTCGGTGAGCCGGCGGACCACCTGTGGGCGGTCTGCACCCACGGCCGAAGGGACCCCTGCTGCGCCGAGTACGGCCGACGGGTGATCCGGATGTCGAACGAGACGGGCGACGAAAGCTTCACCCACGGCCTTTGGGAGTCGTCGCACCAGGGCGGCCACCGCTTCGCGGCCAACCTCGCGCTCTTCCCCCACGCCCTTTTCTACGGTCAGGTGGAGCCGCACGGCGCCCGCACGATCGTCGAGTCCTACAAGGACGGCCGGCTGATCCTCGACGGTTACCGGGGGAGGTCCGCATTCGATGAGGTCACCCAGGCGGCCGACTACCTGGTGCGCCGGCAGGACAGCTTCGTCGGAATCGACGACCTGGTGCCGACGGGCAGAGCGGACCTGGGGGACGGCGGGTACGACGTAACCTTCGACGGCCCTACGGGTCCCCTCCACATCCGGCTGGAGGTGACCGAAGGCCCGATGAGGCCGGAGAGCTGCAACAAGCCGAAGTTGACCCCGGTGAAGCTCTACCGCCAACTGGAGGTCGAGCCCGACATCGCCCCAATCGGGTTTCCTACCGTCTAAGGGCGGTTAGCAGCCGGTCCACCGGGTTCTTCAGGCCGTACTTCTCCGCCAGCGCCTCCAGCTCGGGTGACGACTCGCCGTCGGGCCTGGCCATGTCGACCTCACCGATCGGCGCCTCGTCCGAGATGAGCACCACCTGGGTCGCCCGGTCGACGTAATCCAGGCCCTTGCGCACCTTCCCCAGCGCCCCGGCTCCGTCACCGGTCATCGCCGCTTCGACGACGTTGCTCAGCGTCTTGTACTTGCTGATGAGCGCCTGGGCGGTTTTCTCCCCGATGCCGGGGACGCCCGGAAGCCCGTCCGACGTGTCGCCCCGCAGGATGGCGTAGTCGCCGTAGGAGCGGCCGGGAATGCCGTACTTCTTCTCGATGTACCTCTCGTTGATCAACGAAAGCTCCGATACTCCCCGCAGCGGGTAGAGCACCACGATGTCCGGGTCCTTGACCAGCTGGAACAGGTCCCGGTCCCCGGAGACGATCTCCACCCGGCCGGGGCAGCGGGGGATGAGGGCGCCGATGATGTCCTCCGCCTCCCAGTCGGCCACCCCGGCGGTGGGGACCTTGGCCGCCTTGAGGACCTCGTAGATGACCGGCATCTGGGCATCCAGTGTCGGCTGGGGAACTCCGACCCGGTGGGTCTTGTAGCTGGGGACCAGGTCTACCCGCCACTGGGGCCGCCAGTCCTCGTCGTCGCAGCAGACCAGCAGGTCGGGATCGCGATCCTGGACCAGGCGGGCCAGCATGTTGAGGAAGCCGTAAGCGGCGTTGACCGGCATGCCGTCGGGGGCGGTGACCGAGTCGGGGGTCGAAAAGAATGCCCGGTAGATCAGGCTGGCCGCGTCAATCAGGAGGGCGCGGCCGGGGGTGCGACTCTCAGTCGTAGTGGATCCCCGAGTACTTCATGAGCTTCTTCCAGTGGTGGTCGGCGGTGATCAGCCGGACCGTGCCGGATCGGGAGCTCATGACGAGCGACGTGGTGGTGGCACCGTCGCCCCGGTACTGAACGGCCGGGAGCAGGTCGCCTCCCGTGATGCCGGTGGCGGCGAAGAACGAGTCCCCGACGACCAGCTCGTCCTGGTCGAGGACCTGCTTGAGGTCGTAGCCGGCGTCGATGAGGCTCTGACGCTCCTCGTCGCTCTGCGGATCTAGTCGCCCCTGGATGGCGCCGCCGAGCGCTTTCAGGGCGGCTGCGGTGATGACCCCCTCGGGAGTGCCTCCGGTGCCCAACAGCAGGTCGACACCGCTGCGGGAAGTGGCTGCGGAGAGCCCGGCCGCCACGTCGCCGTCGGTGATCAGACGGATTCGGGCTCCGGCTTCCCGGATCTCCTTGATAAGGGTCTGGTGGCGGGGCTTGTCCATGAGGATGACGGTCACGTCCTCGACGTCGATCCCCTTGGCCTTGGCCACCGCCTGGATGTTGTGCGCCGGGGGGGCGTCGATCTCGATGACGTCGGCCGCCTCGGGCCCGGTGGCAATCTTCTTCATGTAGAACGCCGGGCCCGGGTCCCACATAGCTCCCCGTCCCGCCACAGCGATGACCGAGATCCCGCCGGGCATCCCGCGGGAGGTGATCGTGGTTCCCTCGACCGGGTCGACGGCAACATCCACCTCGGGCGGTACTCCGGTGCCTACCCGCTCGCCGTTGGAGAGCCAGGGGGCGTCGTCCTTCTCGCCTTCGCCGATGACGATGATGCCGTCCATCTGGCAGGTGGCGATCATCAGCCGCATGGCGTCGACGGCTGCGCCGTCGGCCGCCTCCTTGTCGCCCCGGCCCATCCAGCGGCCGGCAGCCATGGCGCCGGCCTCGGTGACACGCACCAGTTCCATGCCCAGGTTGCGGTCCCCGGAGGACAGGGTGAAGACTTCGTCGTTATCGCTCATAGCCGCATATTACTTGAAACGGCTCCAGGCGCCGCCGTGTCGTACGGGCAGAAACCGGGTACCGCTATCCTTCCCAACCAGCGAGGCTAGACTTTAATGATGAAGTCGGACGACACGCAGCAGTTCGAAGCTCCCCCTACGCGGGAGATGCCCCGCGTGACGGCGGTTAAGCAGACCCGGCGGGTTCTCGTGCTGGCCCTGGGCGGCACCCTGCTGGCCGCAGGACTGGCGCTAATGGTTCTGCCCGGACCGGGCATCCCGCTGATCTTCCTCGGCCTCACGGTGCTGTCCTGGGAGTTTCCTGCGGCCAAGCGTCTGCTCTTCAACATGAAGATGAAGATCAAGCAGTTGCGGGATTCCCGCAAAAAACGCAGCTAGAGGCCGCGGCAAGCCTTGGCGGAGGCAGGTGCGGCGGACGAGCTGACCCCGTTTGAAGCGGTCACCCACTTCTTCAACCGCGCCGCCGACCTCATTCAACTCCCCGACGCCACCCGCAAGGTGCTCGGGCGCAGCTACCGGGAGTTGACCGTCCAGGTCGTGGTTCTCATGGACAGCGGCGACCACCAGGTGCTGACCGGCTACCGCTTCCAGCACAACGGCGCCCGGGGCCCGTACAAGGGCGGGACCCGCTTCCACCCCGAGGTCGACGCCGACGACATCCGCTCCCTCGCCGCTTTGATGACCTGGAAGACCGCGGTGGTCGACGTTCCCTTCGGCGGGGCCAAGGGTGGCATCCAGGTCGACCCGCGCAATATGACCACCAACGAACTGGAGCGGATGACCCGGGTCTACACCAACCAGATCTCCCAGTTCCTCGGCAGCCACCGGGATATCCCCGCCCCCGACGTCAACACCAACGCCCAGGTCATGGCCTGGATGATGGACGAGTACGGAAAGCGCCACGGCTACACACCGGAGATCGTGACCGGCAAGCCGATCGCCCTGGGCGGCTCCTACGGACGGGACGCGGCGACCGGCCGGGGCACCGTGATAGTCATGAACGAGGCGGTCGAGCACATGGGGCTGGTCCCCCACGAGTGCCGGATCGCAATCCAGGGCTTCGGCAACGTCGGCAGCTGGGCCGCCCGGGTGGCCCACGAGAGGGGCTACCGGATCGTTGCGGTTTCCGACATCGAAGGCGGCGTCTTCAACGAGTCCGGCCTGGACATTCCCAAGCTGCTGGCGCACCACACCGAGACCGGCGTCGTCGGCGGCTTCCCAGCGGCAGAGGCGATCAGCAACGCCCAGCTTCTGGCGCTGCCGGTGGATGTCCTGCTCCCGGCGGCCATGGGGCGGGCGATCCACTGCGGCAACGTCGACACGCTGCAGTGCCGCATGGTGGTCGAGGGGGCCAACAACCCGATCACTCCGGGAGCCGACGAGATCCTCAACAAGCGGGGGGTGGTCGTGGTCCCCGACATCCTGGCGAACGCCGGCGGGGTGATTGTCAGCTACTTCGAGTGGACCCAGAACATCCAGCAGTTCCGCTGGGACGAGGTCGACGTCAACCAGCGGCTCACGAAGAAGCTCGTCGAGGCCTACGACCGGGTTTCGACCTTCGCCCGGCTACAAAGCGTCTCGCTGCGGGAGGCGGCGTTTGCGATTGCGGTTCAGCGGGTGGCCGAGACGGCCCACCTCCGGGGCTACATCTAGCCCACCGTAAACTCCGCGAACATGCCCCGGCGCATGTGGGTGTCGGCGTTCGGGTCGAAGACCATGTCCTCCATCTCCTCCATGTCGTGGCCGGAGTGCCCTTCCTCGGGGAAGGTGCCGGTGGGGATCAGGCACACGGCGGCGTAGCGCCCCGCCGCCAGGTCGGCGTCGAACGACTGTTTGTCGCCGGGGTCGGCCGACACCATCCCGACGCTGGTCATCTTGTCCTGTGCCTCGTCCAGTGACTTGTCGAGCAGCTCGGATACCGAGCCGAGGTCACCGGAGAGCCTGAACACGTGGATCTCGTGAACCTCGCGGCCTTGGTTGTCGATGCTGAAAGTGGTGTCGCCGGCCTCGAGCGTTTCGGGCAGCCCCCGGAAGGCGTACTCACCGGCGGTGACGTCGACCGGCCGGCCGCCGCCCCCCGAGCCGCCGCAAGCTGCCGGAACCACCAGCAGAACCGCCGGTACGGCGAGCCGGAAGAAACGGTGCGGGTCCATCCCAGCCATCCTAGGTCAGTTCCAAACCGGTCCGCCTCACGCACCCGGCCTCCGGGCCGTAAGATTGAGAATCCTGAATACGACCTCGGCAACGCCTGCGCGGACCCCCTCCTATCTACGCCTTCTTCTGGTCGTCCTGGGCACGGCCACTTTCTTCGAGGGGTTCGACACCGCCATCAGCGCGATCGTCCTCAAGGACCTGGCGGAGACGTTCAACATCCCGCTCGACGAGACGGCGCAGATCACCGGGCCGCTCATTCCGATCGGACTCGGCGCCTTCGGGGCGCTGGCGGTCACGATGCTCGGCGACCGGATCGGCCGCCGTCCGCTGCTCGTGGGAACGACGTTCATGTACGCGATCTTCACCGGCCTGACGGCGACCTCGCAGAACCTCACCCAGTTTGTGATCTTCCAGTTCTTCGCTCGCACGTTCCTGCTCGCCGAGTATGCGACGGCGATAACGATCGTCTCCGAGGAGTTCCCCGCCGAGCGGCGGGGCCGGGCTCTCGGCACGCTGACCGCCCTGGGGGCGCTCGGGCTTCCGATCGTCGCAGTCCTGCACCTTCTCGTGAAGGACACCGCCCTGGGGTGGAGGGTCCTTTACCTTGTGGGACTGATCCCGCTGGTCGCCATCGGCTTTCTCCGGCTGAAACTGAAGGAGACCGAACGCTGGACCGCCGCCAAGGCGGACGGGTCGACCATGAGCCGGCACCGGATCCGCCAGGTCCTGAGGGTCGGCCACCGCAGGACCATGTGGATGGTGGGCGCCCTCTACTTCTTCTCGCACTTTGCTTTACTGGGCGCGGTCACCTGGTGGCCCTTCTACGCCGGGGTCCACCTCGAGTACTCCGACGGGACCATTGCTCTCCTTCTGGGTATCGCCTACCCCCTTGGCGTCACGGGCTACTACCTGGCCGGCCGCCTCGCGGACCGCTTTGGCCGCCGGCGGACCGGCACGGTGTTCTTGTTCCTGGGCATGCTCTTCGGGATCGTGGTCTTCCAGGTGTCGGACCCCGTGCTCATGTTCCCGGCTCTGGTTCTGGCAGTCTTCTTCGGGTTCGGGATGAACCCGATCCTCGCCGCAGTGGCGGCCGAGCTGTTCCCCACCGCCCTGCGGGCCACGGCGGTCGCCTTCGTCCGGTCGATCTTCGGCACCATCGGCGGCATCGCCGGGCCCATCACAGTCGGGGTCCTTGCCGGCGCCAGCGCCGCCGAGCGGTTTCCCTCCGTCCCACTGCTGGGCAGCATGGGCGACGTCGTAGGGTTCGTCGCACTCATGAACATCCCGGCCGGGATCATGCTTTGGAAGCTCCCGGAGACCGCAGGCAGCGAGCTCGAGAGCATCACCGCCGAAGACGAGGAAGCGTTGAGACCCGAGACGGCCTAGATGCGCAGCAAGGGCGACATCCGGCGTCTTCTGACGACGAACTCCGACTTCCGAAAACTCTGGTCGGCCCAGCTGATCTCATTGGGCGGCGACTGGTTCACCACCGTCGCCCTGCTCGGGCTGGTGCTCGACCTCACCGGGTCGGCCCTGAACGCCGGCATGATCCTCGCCGCGTCGATCCTCCCCCAGTTCCTGCTTTCACCGATCTCCGGGTCGTTCGCCGACCGCTTCGACCGCAAGCGGCTCATGGTTGCGACCGATCTGTTGCGGATGGTTCTCGCCTTGGGGATGCTGCTGGTCCGGTCTCCGGAAACGGTGTGGATCGGCCTGTTCTGCCTGGCCGGAATGTCGGCCCTCAGTGCGTTCTTCCAGCCTGCGTCGGGGGCCAGCCTCCCCAACCTCGTGGCGCCCGGCGACCTTGCGGCCGCCAACACCCTGACCTCCGCCTCGTGGGGAACCATGCTGGCCGTCGGCGCAGCCCTCGGCGGTCTGGTCGCCGGGACGCTGGGCCGGGAAGCGGCGTTTGTGATCGATGCGGTCTCGTTCCTGGTGTCGGCACTGCTGGTGGTTCGGATCCGGGCGGACTTCTCACAGCGCCGGGCCCCCGGCCAGGTGGCCGCCCGCACCGGCCACAGCATCCGCGAGGGTTTCGCCTACGCCCGGTCCGACTCCCGGGTGCTGGCGCTGCTGGCGTCCAAGGGCGGATTCGGGCTCGGTGTCGGGGTGGTCGCCCTCCTGCCGGTCTTCGCCACCGACGTCTTCCGTGCGGGCGACGAGGGAATCGGGCTCCTCTTCGCCGCCCGGGGAGTGGGAGCGCTCCTCGGACCCTTCCTCGCCATTCGTTACGTGAGGGACGACGAACGCCGCCTGTTGATCGCCCTGGCCGCGTCCATCGGCATTTACGGCCTCTGCTACCTCGCGCTCGCTGCGGCGCCGACCCTGGCAGTCGCCGCCGGAATCGGGGTGGTCGCCCACCTCGGCGGAGGCGCCCAGTGGGTCCTCTCCAGCTACGGCCTGCAGCGGATCGTCCCCGACTACGTGAGAGGCAGGGTCCTGGCTCTCGACCTGGGGCTGGTCAGCCTCAGCATCGGGGTCAGTTCGGTCGCCGCCGGTCGCCTGGCCGACATGGGGCACCCGAGGACGGTCATGGCAGGCCTGGCCGGGCTGGAGATCCTCTACGCCCTTGGGTTCGCCCTCTTCACCCGCAAGATGTGGGCGAAAAAGCCGGCCGGTCCGGAACACAGGCCGAAGGCGTTGGATCGCCGCATCGACGGGTGAGCAAAGAGGTCTCGGCACTCATCGAGTTGCTCCCGTCGGGGTCAGGGCGGTCCGCTCGGCAGAGCCGGAGCAACCGGCTATGCCGCGCCCATGGCGGCGTCCATCCCGCACGGGAATCGAAGGAGTCGTGCCCATGCGAGGAACGCTACGGCAGCCGGCTTCCCAATCCTGACTCAGTGTGAGGCGAGAGCTACCGAGCCCCACGACAGCAGGAACAGCGCGGTCATCATGATCAGCGGGATGATCGTCCAGACCACCTCGATCGCCAGCACCCGAACCCGTCCCGGCTGCCCGTCCGGCCTCTTGTAACCGATCACGCCAACCAGGATCGCAGCCGAGAAGGCGACGAAGATGGCGCCTGCCGCCACCAGGACGATCGGGTAGATCGACTCGATGGCCGGCACGTTCAGCAGGACGTCGGCCGCCAGCGCGACGAAGACGAGCACCAGATACATGATCGAGAAGTGGAACAGGCTCATCGCGCCCTTGCCGTCGGGGTTCTTCCTCAGGCGGAAGGCATAGAAGACGAACGCCAGGCCCATGATCGTGGCGGACGCCAGGTAGAGAAGGCCCACCTCGGCGACCGGGTACATGAGCAGGCTGACGGCCAGCAGCACCACCGAGTACAGCACGATCTGGCGGGTGGTCTCCGGAACTCCCCGGACCACGGGGAGCATCGGCACGCCTGCGGCTTTGTAGTCGTCGGAGTACCGGATCGCCAGCGCCCAGAAGTGGGGCGGGGTCCAGTAGAAGATGATCGCAAACAGCACCCACGCCGGCCGGCCGACGTCCCCGGTGACCGCAGCCCAGCCGATCAGAGCGGGAGCCGCACCTGCGGCGCCGCCGATCACGATGTTGGACGGCGTGTAGCGCTTCAGGCCGATGGTGTAGATGAAGACGTAGAACAGGATCGCACCGAGCGACAGCCAGGCGGCGGGCATGTTCACCACGAGCCCCATGAAGACGAAGCCGACAACCCCGAGGACGACCCCGAAGATCAGGGCGTTCCTGGGCGTGACGTCGTGGCTCGGCAGCGGCCGGATCGACGTTCGCTGCATCTTCTCGTCGATGTCCCGGTCGAGGTAGCAGTTGATGCAGTTGGCGGAGCCGGCAGCCATGCTGCCGCCGACGAGGGTCGCGAGGACCAGCCAGGGGGACGGCCACCCGCGTTCGGCGACGATCATCGCCGGAACGGTGGTGATCAGCAGCAGCTCGATGATCCGGGGTTTGGTAAGCATGAAGTAGGCCTTGACCTTCCCGCCGGTCCCGGCCTTTGCTCCGCCGGCCGGGGCCGCCTTACCGCCGGCGGGCACAGCAACCCGAGCCCTGCGGTAGGAGAGGATGCTGAGCGAGACCAGTGCCACCCACAGCAGCTCGCCGGTGAGGACGTGGCCCACCACCGTCCAGGCGGAGGAGCCGGTCAACACGTTGAAACCACCTAGCAGGACCTGCACCAGGTACAGGGTCAAGGCGCTGTGGCCGAGGATCAGAAGCACCCGGTCCCTGGGCTCACGCTTCGTGATTCGAAGAGCCAAGTGGCCGACCGTCACTCCCAGAAGGGCCGCCAGGAGCCGGTGGGTGTAGTGCAGGAGCGGTTTGCTTCCGTCGGGTGGAAGCAGCGAGCCGTTCATCAACGGCCAGTCGGAGAAGACCTCGGCGCCGGCCCTCTGCTGCACGACCATCGCCCCGACCATCAAGACGATGAACGCCGCCCCGGTGGCGAATGCGGCGTGCTTGGAGACCTTGTCCCAACCCCCACCTCGGGGGAAGAAGCTGTTCACCGTGGCAGTGGCCAGCAGGCCGACCAGCGCCAGCGACAGGAAGAAGTGGAGGACGACGGTGTCGGCGTGCAGCTCGTCGAGCACCACCTGGCGCCCGACGCCGGCCTGGACGATTACCGTGACCAGTGCGGCCAGCGATGGCCAGAACACAGACGGGCTCGTGCGCTGCTTCAGCCAGGCGAAGATCGCCAGGGCGAGCACCAAAAAGCCCACGATCGAGGCGGTCAGCCGGTGGCTGTACTCGATGATGGCGGTCTTCTCCATCGGAGGGATCCAGCTGCCGTGGCAGCGGGGCCAGTCCGGGCATCCGAGCCCGGATCCGGAGGCGCGCACGAGCGCGCCGACCATGACCAGAACCATGGCCATCAACGTGGTGGCCGTTGCGAGCTTCTGAAAACGAGTCATCGAGCTAGTTCAACGGTGGGGAAACCGTGGATCACTCTTCTCCAGCCGGAGCTTCGCCGCCCGCAGCCGCGTCGCCGCCTGCGGCTTCGCCCTCGGCAGCTTCACCTTCGCCGCCGCCTTCGACCGCCTTGACGGTGCCGCTCATGTTCGGGTGGACGTCGCACTGGAAGTAGTACTCACCCGCGGGAATCGGGTCAACAGTCTCTTCGGACAGCTTCGGACCGGTGACAATAGCTCCCCGGAAAAGAGCGTTGGGCGAGCCCTGGGCCTCGAGGATGGCCACGTTGTGAGGCTGGGACTCCTCGTTGTTGAAGGCAAGAACGAACTCGGTGTCGGCAGGAATCGTAAGTTCAGTCTTGTCGAACGCCAGGCCGCTCGCCGCCAGCTCGACTCCCGCCTCTCCGCCGCCGCCGTGCTCCTCCTCCTCCGGAGCCGGAGCAAGACCAGCCGCCGCAGCTACACCGAACAGGAGCGGAAGTGCCGTAATTGCCGAGAGCACCACCATCAGGGGGCGGCCTCCATCGGGCTTCGCCGCCATGACGCTGAAAGAGATGAGCAGGTTGATCGCCACGCTGATGGCTACCGCCGTGGCCACGTAGGGGTGGACGTTCAGGAGGATCTGCGACATGAGGAGTGCAAGGAACAGGATGAAAGCCAGAGCCCCCACAGGAATAAGCACGGGCAGGATCAGCCTGTCTCGCATGTTGTCTTCACTCATCGCGTTTCCACCTTGTTCAACTCCCTTTCGAGGTCTTGCCACTTAGTGGCGTCCGGCGTACCCGACTCCTGCTGGGCGGCCCATTTGAAGAAAAGATAAGCGATTATCCCCCAAAGCAGTAACCCGCCGCCGACCTTCATGACAACCCCTGCAATGCCCTGGTCGGCCACGGCGCTGAAGCCGGGGATCAGGCGGGGCGCCTCAGCGTAAACACGGTAGAAGGGATGGTCTCCGAAGGTCAGGAACGAGGCCGGCACGGTGGGGACGATCGTCTGCCCGAACAGGTACAACATCTGGGCGGGCGGCGATATCCGGGGGAGCTCGGGCATGGGGCTCAACACGGGCCACCACATGATCAGTGAGAGCGCCACCAGAAGCAGGTGGGCTCCGAAGTGAAGGGGCTCGCTCGTCACCGTGGAGTTCACGAAGGTGGGCCAGTGGGTGAAGACCAGGAAGACGTTGAACAGCAACAGGGCCACCAGAGGCTTGGTCACCCGGCGCATGATCGCCATCACCCAGCGGGGGCGCAGGATCCGGCGGGCGAGCCAGTCGGGCGTCCCCATCAGCACCAAAGCGGGGGCAACCAGCGAGAAGAGGATGTGCTGGAACATATGCACGCTGAACAGGTAGTCCTCGCTGATCTCGTGGATCGGCCAGTCGGCCCCGATCCAGAACGTGAGGATCCCCAGCGCGAAGCAGCGGACCTGGCCGCGGGTTACCGGGGCGTCGCCGGGTGAGACGTGGTTAGGGCCCCAGTACTTGACCGCTGCCCAGTACACGGCAAGCACGCCCGCCATGATGAGCCAGACATCGAAGTGCGGCGCCCAAATCCAGGGGCCGCCCACCTGTCCATGGGCCAGCAGCTCGGGTGCCATCGGGTGGCCGCGGTTAGCTAGCTGCCCCGGGGAGGCGATCGGCGAAGGTGAAGGTCCAAAGAACGACGCCGTAGATGGCCATCGCCAGGATGAGGCCCAGGATGAAGAAGCGCCGGAAGATCTTCGAGTCGAACTTCAGGTGCATGAAGTACGCCGCCACGGCGAAGAACTTGACCAGCATCATGGCGCTCAGAATCGGAATGATCAGGTTCTTGAGCGACTCGATATAGACGACGGCCACCTCGAGGGCGGTGACGATACCCAGGAAGACCGCGACCTTTACGTACTGGAACTCGCTGGGGTGATCGTGGGCGTGCTCTTCCAATTCAGGCTCCGTAGTGGTCATGGGAACAGGTACACGATAGTGAAGATGACGATCCAAACGATGTCCACGAAGTGCCAGTACAGACCGACCATCTCGACCTTCTTGGCGCCTTCGGAGTACGGATCCAGCTTACCCAGCTTCGAGAGCGTAAACATCGTCAGCAGCATCAGGATACCGATTGCCACGTGGGTTCCGTGGAAGCCGGTGAGTACGAAGAAACTCGATCCGAATGGGCTGGTCTGAATGGTCAGTCCCTTGTGGATGAACTCGGTGAACTCGAAGAACTGGCCGCCGATGAAGCTTGCGCCCAGCAGCGACGTGGCCATCAGCCAGATCCGCAGCTTCCGGTGGTCGCCCCTTTGGATTGCCGCCAGGGCCAGAACCATCGTCAGTGAGCTCATCAGCAGAACGAACGACGACACCGAGGTGTAGGGGATGTCGTAGACGTCGTGCCGGGTGGGCCCGTCGTTGGTGCGGTTGCGGTAAAGCAAGTGCGCCGAGATCAAAGCCCCGAAGAACAGGCACTCCGAGCCCAGGAACGCCCACATCGCCAGCTTGACGTTGTCCAGCCCGGTGTAGGTGGCGTGGGGGTCGTGCTCGGCGTGGGTCTCCTCGGTCACAGTGGCGTCGTGCATCAGTGTTCCTCCGCCGTGGCCGGCTCCAGGACCCAACCGTAAAAACCGGCCAGGCAGATGACTGCTCCTACAACTCCGATGAACCAGGACTGCAGAATCACCGCGTAAGCCATGACCGGGAAGCCGATTGCGGCCACCATCGGGAAGTACGAAGGCGAGGGCATGTGGATTCCATGGCCGCCTTCGTGCGCCTCCTCTTCGGTGTGCAGTTCCGCTCCGCCGGTGGGGACCGGAACGGGCCGGCCCTTCTTGTCCTCCTTGTACTTGCGGTGCCAGAAGTCATCGCGCTCGGTGACGGTGGGGACCTCCTTGAAGTTGTACTCGGGCGGAGGGGAGGGAATCGTCCACTCCAGCGTACGGGCGTCCCACGGATCGG
>DASTUJ010000110.1 GCA_035759705.1 Actinomycetota bacterium
CCGCAAGCCGGTGCGCGTCGGTTTGGATCACGTAGCCGCTCTCGAAGGCTGAGTTGTTGAGGCCGGCCACCACGAGCACGGAGGAGGTTCCGTTATACCGGGTGAAGGCGAGTACCCGGTTGGGGTTGGAGGCGTGGATGATGTCGATGTTGTGGCTGCGGATTGCCCGGCTGTCGCGGCGCACACGGATGAGGTCCTGGAAGTAACGGAACATCCGCCCGCCGTCGCCGTTGCGCTCGCCGTGGAGGTCCTCCTTGCTGTCGGCGATGTTGTCGTAGCGGCAGGGTCGCTGCGCGGCGATCTCCTCGCCCATGAAGAACATCGGTGTGCCGGCGGAGAGGATGGTCAGCCCGTGGGCAACCCGGGCCCGGGCCTCGGCGACCTTTCGGGTGTCGCCCCACAGGGGAGCGCCGTTGACCGCAACCACCGCAGTGCGGGCGCTGCCGCCCGCGTTGCCGGCCTCGTCGTGGGACTCGGAGTAGACGACCTTGTTGCCCCGGCTCTCCCACAGGTAGCCGGCAAATTCCTGCACCTCCAGCGGGCCGTCGTGGCCGAAGCCGGCCTCCTTGAGAAGCCGGGGTTTCCCGCCGGCGCCGTCGGCGTCTCCGATGAGGCTGTGGTAGAAGTCGGCGAACCAGGTGGCGTCGAACCCGAGCCCGCCGGCGTCGGCCTTCTCGGTCACCGCAGGCCAGCCGGTGTGGTCCTCGGCGATCAACATCACCGTCGGGCGGATCGCCTGCAGGGTCCGGCTCCACTCCCGCAGGAACTTCTGCCCGAAGGCGTTGGCCCGGCCGATGCCCCAGCCGTTTGCCATGAGCGAGTTGTCCCGGTGGATCGCCTGGGTGAGGTCGACCCGCAGCCCGTCGACGTGGAACTCCTCGACGAACTCTGCGGCGCTCGAGATGAACAGCTGCCGGACCGGCTCCTCGTAGAACCTCGGCGTCCAGCCGGAGGAGCCGTTGTTGAGGTAGCCGCCGCTGGGGTGGGGGTGGTCCTCCGGGCGGCCCTCGTACCAGTAGTAGATGTTCTGGTCGGGCGCCGAGGAGTCGTACTCCCACTCCGCCCGGCCGGCGCGGGCGTCGAAGTGGTTGTAGACCACGTCCTGGATCACCGCAATGCCGTGGCGGTGGCACTCGCGCACGAAGTGTTTGTAGCTGTTCCGGCCGCCGGCGCTCGACTCGATGACGAAGTGGTGGGTGTCGCCGTACCCCCAGCTGAGAGTCCCGGAGGTCTCGGACATCGGCAGCAGCTCGACCGCGTTGACCCCCAGGTCGCCGAGGTAGGGGACCAGCTCCATCGCGTCCTTCAGGTTTCCCGCGTCGCGCCGACCAAAGCCGAGTGAACCGACGTGGAGCTCGTAGATGACGAGGTCCTCCACCCGGCTCGGCACCGGCCGCCCGGGCGTGAACTCGATGGCCCAGAACTCGGTGTCGGGGACGTGCTGGTTGGACTCCGACAGCAGGAAGTTCTCCCGCACCAGGTCCTGGTCGATCACCATGCTGCAGCTGACCCCGCCGTCGAGCGTTGCCGGGTTGCCGTCCCACGAGCCCTCGTTCGGGTCCCGGTCGCCCCGGCCGACCTGCCACCGGGAGTGAATGTCGGTCCGGAAGACGGTTGCGCCCTGGGCGTTCAGGATCCGGAACATGTAGGGCGCCCCCGCAAAATCGGCGAAATGCCCGAAACCGGGGCTCTCCCAGATGCCGCCGGCCTTTCGCTCGAGGGCGATGGCGGGCCTGGACTGGTCGATGCCGCTGCCGTCGTCGCCGATGTAGCCGCTCTCCAGCCGGCCGAAAACCACTTCCACCTGCCGGGCGTTGGGCGCCCAGACCGCGAACCTAATCGACGGGGGAGTATCGGGTGACCGGTAACACTTCTGCGCCCCGAGGTAGCGGCTGTAGGTGAAGTGGTAGCGGGCCTCGGTCTTTCCCCCTGCCGCCGGAAGGGTCAGCTCACGGTATCGCTCCGAGGACCCCGGGTCCGGCACCTCGAGGTTGACCACCCAGACGTTTGCCCCCTGGCTGCCGTCGGCCCGGACGCCCCACCTGACCGTCTGTCCGGCAAGCGAGTCGTCCAGGCGCACGGTAGCGGTGAAGCCCGGGCAGCCGTCGTCGCAGGTGACCGCCTGCATGGGGTGCTCCAGCCACCCGTCCCAGCTGCCGGTCAGCCGGCCGTTGGTGAAGACCGGCCGCTTGAGACCGGTGAGGTAGGTGAAGTGGACGGTGATCATCTAGGCCTTAAGCTACAGCCCAATTCAAAGTCGGGTGCAGGAGGGACCTTGTCGACCGAACAGAACAAGCAGACGGTGCGCCGCTACCTGGACGAGGTCTGGAACCAGGGAAGGATCGAGGACTCGGCCGCCCACCTGGCGCCCGGGTACCTGCGGCACGTGGGTCCCGGCGCCGAGCCGCTGGACATCGAGGGCCAGAGGACCCGCCTCCAGAGCTTCCGGACTGCGTTCCCGGACGTACATCTGGCGATCGAGGAGATGGTGGCCGAGGGTGACCTGGTGGCCTTCCGGTTCACCATGTCGGGCACCCACCGCGGGCCGTTCCAGGGGATCGAGGCCACGGGCAAGCGGGTCTCGGTTCCCGGCCTGGACCTGGTGCGGATGAAGGACGGGCTGCTGACCGAGCACTGGGGCGGCGCCGACCTCCACCTCCTGAGATCGCAGCTTGCCTAGTCGGAGTCCCCGCCGGCCGGCTCCTTCTTGATAACCGTCCCGCCGTAACCGCCGGCCGAAAAGTCCCGGGCGAAGGTGACGCCTTTGAGCGCCTCGGGGGAGGTGAGAATCTCCTCCTTTTTGTCCACGATCTGCTGGACCACCTGCTCCTTGCCCCGGCTCCGCAGCGTACCGATGGCCATGTCGCTCAGCTTCGCGTAGCGCATGACGTGTTCCGGGTCCCGCTTGAACTCGGCGAAGTGGTGGGGCATGGTGGCGAGCCACCGGATGAAATCGTCCAGCTCCAGCTCTACATCGGTTCCCATGTGAACCTCCCTGCGGGCGAACAATTTGTGTCTGTCAGATTAGCCGACCGTCAACGCCGGGTGGCGGCCAGGCAGTGGCACAGGTAGACGTCCCAGCGCCGTTTCGCCACCCGGAGCAGCCAGGGGACCCCGTCCTCCTCCCGGACGATCTCGAAGGCGGGGGCCAGCGCGGTGTGCAGGAACTCCGGGCCTCCGGTTGCCAGCGGCGTCTCCGCCCCCTCCGACGGGTCCGACCAGAAAGGGGACGAAACCAGCAGCAGGCCGCCGGGCTCCAGGACCCGGGCAAAGTCGTCCAGCAGTGCGACCGGCTCCCGGACCGCGCACAGGACGTTGAGTGCCGCGACGCAGGAGGCGCTACCCGCTGCGGCCGGCAGGGCCCCTCCCGAGGCGACGACGAAGTCGAGGTTGCCGGCGGGCTTCACAGGGGGGAGGGTCCTGGTTTCCCAGTTTCCTTTCTCGGTCTCCAGCAGGTACTCGGTGAGGGGCGACGGTGCGCCGAGAAGGTGCCGGCGTGCGGCAAGGATCGCCCGGAATGACCGGTCCACGCCGACCGCATACGGGTAGACGAGGGCCAGCTCTGCGGCGCCCCGGCCTACGCTGGTGCCGACGTCGAAGGCCAGGCCGGCCCGCGGTTTGCCGGACCGGTCCCGGGCGGCGGCCAGCAGAACCGTGTACGGGTCCCTGCCGCCGGCGCGGTGGGCCTCGATCGCATCCCGCCACCAGCCCTCGTCGAAATCGTCACCCAGAGATCCGGGGTCGAAGTGGGCCTGCAGGTACGGGGAGACGGTCCACCGGAGGTCACCGGCCTGCTCGCTGTCTGGAATTCCGATGTAGGAGCGCATCTCAGCCGAGATCCCGGCCCCGCAGAGCTCGGCGGCGCAGGCCTCGATCTCGGGCCAGAACGTCCCCAGGTAGGTTCCCAGGTCGTCCTCCAGGAGGGCCACCCCGAGAAGCACCGGGAAGTCTGCGCCGCACCGCCCGCAGACCAGGATCGCCTCCAGAATCTCGCCGGGGCCGTCGTAAGCCGGCTCGAACGACGGCAGGGTCGTAAGGTGCCCGGCACAGCCGGGGGCCGGACAGGCCAGCCGGTTCAGGGATTCAGTCCGCATAGGGCTTGAACAATAGCCACGCCCGGGCGATTCCGGGCAAAAAGAAAGGACGTTCAGGCATCCATCGCCCAACGTCCTTTTCTTTTGATCTCGTCCCGACCGGGAGTCAATCTAAGAAGCACCTAAAATCCTCGACCGAGGATTTACAGATCTCCCTGCTTATTTAGCGTTCTTCATGATGTAGGTCATGATCGTCTGGGTAGGCGATGAGACCTTGTGAACATCACGAAGGTGAACCGCTACGGCACGCATGAGCTCTTCCTTCGAGCCCGCCTTCGCACGCCATCTGCAGGTGTCTGCACCTACGTCCGCTCAGCCAACTTCCGGAGGCATATATTCCCCTTTCTTTGGTGGACTATCAATTTTCATTATCGCGCTTCCGGCCCGAACTGGGTAGTCAGCTATTGAGATAACGTCAATTGATACGACGAGGAGGCGAGAATTACGAATCCAGAGCCCGTTGACCTGCTGGAGCTGACCGCTTCGCTGGTGGCCATCCCCTCGGTGAGCTTCGACGAAGCGGTGATCACCGACCACATCGAGTCCCTCCTGGCCGCGGCCCCCTGGCTGAAGGTGGAGCGGCTGGGCAACAATCTCGTCGCCCGGACCGACCTCGGACACCCAACCCGGCTGGTCCTGGCCGGGCACACCGACACGGTACCGCCCAACCAGAACGAGGTCCCCAGGATTGAGGACGGCGTCCTGTGGGGCATCGGGTCGTGCGACATGAAGAGCGGCCTGGCGGCCATCCTGCACCTGGCCCTCACCGTCCCCGAGCCCGCGGTCGACGTCACCTACGTCTTCTACGCGTGCGAGGAGGTGACCACCGGCGACAACGGGCTCGAGATGCTGTTCGACGTACGCCCGGATCTGGTTGAGGGAGACGCCGCCCTGCTCGCCGAGCCGACGGCCGCCCAGGTGGAGGCCGGCTGCCAGGGCATCCTGCAGATGGACGCGACAACCACCGGTCGCCGGGCCCACACCGCCCGCGGGTGGCTCGGGGTGAACGCCCTGCACCGGATGGCGCCGCTGCTCGATGCGATAGCGGCGTACGAGGGCCGGCGGGTTGTCATCGACGGCTGCGAGTTCCGGGAGGGGCTCCAGGCGGTGCGGATGACCGCCGGCGTGGCGGACAACGTCGTCCCCGACCGGGCGGTCATGCGGGTGAACCACCGGTTCGCCCCCGACCGGACCTACGAGGAGGCGGCCGAACACCTGCGGGAGGTCCTCTCGGCGGCCGACGAGCTCAAGGTCGTGGAGTTTGCCGTCGCGGCCCCTCCCGGCCTCGACCACCCGCTTCTCCAGGCCCTTCTGGCCCAGGCGGGCGGCAGCTACACCGGCAAGCTCGGCTGGACCGACGTCGCCCGCTTTGCCGCCCGAGGCATCCCGGCGGTCAACTTCGGCCCGGGTGACCCGGTTGTCGCCCACACCCAGGAGGAGCACGTCTCCCGCGCCGACCTGGACCGGGTGTACTCGGTCATCAAGAACCTGATCTCCACGCCGGTCCCGTGACCCGCACCCGGTTCGCACCCCCGGCGGCCGCCGACCAGAACGCCCGGGTTTGACGGAGCGTCAGATCGCCGGACCGGAGGCGGTCGAGCAGCAGGAGCCGACACCCGGCGGGGTCGCGTCGCTTCGACCAAGGCTCCTGAAGAGCACCCCGGGCATCGTAGCCGGGTGCTGGCTGCTGATCGCCGTGTGCCTGATGTTCAGCACGCCGCCCGGAGCATCCCCCGATGAGGCCGCCCACTACATCCGGGCCCTGGGAGTCGGCCGGGGCCAGGTGGTCCTGGACGACGTGCCCCCCAAGCCGCCGGCCCCCCAGTTCCCGGTGCAGATCGCCTGGATGCAGGAGCAGTCCGGCGTGGTCCGGGCTCCGGAGCGGCTGGCTCCCATCGCCTTCGAATGCTGGGCGTTCCCCTTCTACGTAGGAACCTGCTGGGAGTCGGACCCTCCGACCTCGGATAGGACCGTGACGTTCGAGACCTACGTCGGCACCTACCCCCCGGCGGCCTACGTGCTCCCCGGGCTTTTGATGCGGGCGACGGACGACCCCACCACCGCGCTGATGTTGGGCCGGGCCGGCATCCTCCTGGTCTCGCTCCTGCTGCTCGGCCTGGCCGTTTTTGCCCTGTACGACGGCCGGACCCCCCGCAGCCTCGCCGCTGTTCTGCTCTCGGTCTCCCCTATGGTGCTGGCGATGGCGGCCGCCCTCACCAGCAGCGGGGTGGAGATCGCCGCCGCCATCTGTTTTATGGCCTGCCTGCTCCGTCTGACCCGCTGCGGCCCGCCCGGGTGGGTGTGGTTTTCCGCTGCGTTCAGCGGGGCGACGCTGGCGGTGGCCCGGGATCTCGGACCGGCCTGGGTGCTCCTCGAGCTGGGGCTGGCTGCGGTATTCATCGGGTTCCGGCCCCTGCGAGCGATCTGGAGGAGCGGCGGCCGTCGGGCTCGGATCTTCGCCGCGGTAATCGGGGTTGCGATGGGGGCCGCACTGGTCTGGAGGGCGGTGGAGGCGGCGCAGCCGGACCTGTCGCAAATCCGTTTTGGAGGGCTCACCTCCGGCGAGGCCGGCGGCCTGGTCCGGCAGGTGGTGGGGGTCTTCGGGCCGCTGGACGCCCTGATGCCGGAGACCGCCTACCGGGTGTGGGGGGCGATGGTTCTGGTGGTGGTGGTGACCGGGTTCATCGGCGGCAACCGGTGGCAGAGGCTCTCCCTCGGCCTGGCGATCGCGGCCACCGTTGTAATGGCGATCCTCCTCGAGGCGGTGCAGAACATCTACGACTTCGGGGTGCAGGCCCGCCACATCCTCCCCGCGGCCGTGTGCATCACGATGATCGCCGGCGAGACGGTCGCCCGGGCGGAGCGGCCCCGATGGTTGTCCTCCCGGTTCCTGATGCCGGTCCTGTCGGCCGCGGCGGCTGCCATCCACCTGACCGCCTGGCACACCATCGGCAGGCGGTTCTCCAAGGAGAACGCCCCGATCGTCTTCTTTACGGACCCGGCGTGGGCCCCGCCCGGCGGCTGGGTCGTCTGGGGGGTCCTCATGGCTGCCGCCTGCGGGGCGATCGTGCTGCCCTTCCTTGCCGCCTTTTCAAATTCTCATCGCGCCGCCGATTAGCTTCGCCGGGGACGGGCGTTGTACCGGTTAGTTGACCGAACTTCAAGGAGACAAGAAATGGACTTTAGAATCGAACTGGTGCTGGTGCCGGTCGCAGACGTCGACCGGGCAAAGGAGTTCTACACCGAGAAGCTGGGCTGGAACCTGGACGTCGACTTCAGCCCGAACGCCGACTTCCGGGTCGTCCAGATCACCCCGCCGGGGTCGAGGTGCTCGATCACGATCGGCAAAGGCTTGACCGACGCCCCGGCCGGTTCCTACCGGGGAACCCACCTCGTAGTCAAGGACATCACCCAGGCCCGGGAGCAGCTGGTCGGCAACGGGGTCGAGGTCGGCGACATCCGCCACATGGGCGCCGAGGGCTGGCAGCCGGGCGTCGACCCGTCGCACGCCGACTACGCCTCGTTCGCCGACTTCGCGGACCCGGACGGCAACACCTGGATCCTCCAGGAGGTCCCGGTGGGTAAGGGGGAGTGAACAAGGCGCCCGCAGCGGACGAGCGGGCTTTACCGCAAGCACCCGAGAAGCACCGCCGGGAGCTCCACGTCCACTGCTACCGGATGCTCGCCTCCTTCGAGGAGGCCGAGGATCGGTCCAGGAGACTCTGCTGAAGGACGGCAGGATCGCCGAAATCACGACCTTCGGCTACATCCTCTTCCCGCACTTCGGGCTGCCGGTGACCGTGGAAGGCTAAAGAGTCAACGCTCTCCCGATACGGCCGCCGGGGGCTGATGGCTTATGCCGCACCTCTCCAGCGCGCCCACGAGCGCGGTGGGGGAGAGGGGCTTGGACAGGTAGTCGTCCATGCCCGCGGCCACGCACTTCTCCCGGTCGCCCTTCATTGCCAGGGCGGTCAGGGCGATGACCGGGGTCGCTCCGATTCGGCCGCCCTCGCGGCGGATACGGGCGGTGGCTTCGTAGCCGTCCATCTCTGGCATCAGGCAGTCCATCAGCACGAAGGCGTACGGCTTGCGGCACAGGGCGGCAACCGCCTCCGCCCCGTTCACCGCGACGTCCACCTCGTAGCCCATGCTGCGGAGCATCGCCTCGGCCACCAGGCGGTTGACCTGGTTGTCCTCGGCCAAAAGCACCGTCTGGACGCCGGCTTCGCCTGCGGCCTTGAACGGGGCGCCCGGTTCCAGGTCGGGAAGCAGCCTGACCGGCCGGGAGCCCGCCGGAGGCAGCGGGATCTCGAAGCTGAAGGTGCTGCCCTCACCGGCCTTGCTCATGTAGTCGAACGAGCCGTCCATCAGGGAGACCAGCTGCCGGCAGATCGGGATGCCGAGTCCGGTCCCGCCGAAACGGCGGGTGGTCGAGGAGTCGGCCTGGCCGAAGGGGTCCAGGATTCGCTCGTGGTCGGCGGGCTCGATCCCGATGCCGGTGTCGGTGACCTCAAACCTGATGTTGTCGGCCCCGGCCCGCCTGACCGACACGGCCACCCGGCCGGTGTCGGTGAACTTGACTGCGTTGCTGAGCAGGTTGATCAGGACCTGCCTGACCCTCACCGGGTCGCCGAGGACGTTGCGGGGCACGTCGGGCTCGACGGCGTAGTCCAGATCCAGTCCCTTCTCGTCGGCCTGCGAGGCAAAAAGCGCAACCGCGGTGTCGACAAGCTCGGGAAGGTCCACCTCGATCCGCTCCAGCTCCAGCTGGCCCGCCTCGACCTTCGAGAAGTCGAGGATGTCGTTGATGATCGCCAGAAGGTTGTGACCGGACTCCTTCAGTGCCCGCAGGTAGGTGCGCTTCTGCGGGTCGGTCTCCCCCTCCATCAGCAGATGGGCCATGCCCAGGACGCCGTTCATCGGGGTCCTGATCTCGTGGCTCATGTTGGCCAGGAACTGCGACTTTGACTCGGAGGCCTGAATTGCCTGGTCCCGGGCGGCCCTAAGCTCCCGCTCCCGCTCCCTGAGGACGTCCTCGGCCCTCTTCCACTCGGTGATGTCCTGGCTGACGCCCAGCAGGCGAACCGGCTTCCCGGTGACGTCGGTGAGCACCTCACCCCTGGTGTCCAGCACCCGGACCTCGCCGTCCGGGCGGACGATGCGGTTCTGGATCGTGAACGGCCGGGCGGTAGCCATTGCCTCCTCCATGACCCGCCGTGTTTCGGCGCGGTCTTCGGGGTGGACCATTTCGTCGATTGCTGCGGCAGTAGAAGCCTCCGACGGATCAAGCCCGAAGATCCGGTACAGCTCCTCGCTCCACTCCGCGCTTTCGTCGTCGATGTCCCACACGAAACTCCCCACGTGGGCGACCCGCTGGGCTTCGGCGAGCTGGGCCTGGCTGAGCCGCAGAGCCTCTTGTCCCCGCTTGCGCTCCAGGGCGTAGCGGAGCGACTTCAGCAGCATGTTCGATGGGACGCCCTTCACCAGGTAGTCCTGGGCTCCTTCGCGTACCGACTGCAGGGCCAGGGCGTCGTCCTCGGAACCGGTGAGCACGACGATCGGCAGATAGGGGGCCCGCTCGTTCACCCGAAGGAAGGTTTCCAGGCCCTCGGAGTCGGGAAGCCCCAGGTCGAGCAGCACCAGGTCGATGCCGTTCCGCGACAATCTGCCAAGTGTGTCGGAGAGCCGCACGCAGACCTCCATCTCGAAGCCGCCCGCTCGTTCGAGGGCGATGCCGATGAGCTCGGCGTCCCCCGGGTTGTCCTCGACCAGAAGAATGCGGGTGACGCTCATTGAACCCTCGACGGGCTGGGCAGCTTGACGATGGTGAACCAGAAGTCGTCTATCGACTCCACGACCTTGCGGAACTCGGTGAGGTCCACCGGCTTGCTGATGAAGCAGTTGGCGCCGAGCTCGTAGCTGGCGAGGATGTCCCTCTCCGCTTCGGACGTGGTCAGGACCACCACCGGGATGTGCCTCAGGTTCGGGTCGTCCTTCATCTCCTTCAGGACCTCCATGCCGTCCTTGCGGGGAAGGTTCAGGTCCAGCAGCACGAGGTCCGGCATGGTCTCCTCTTCGTACGCACACTGCTGCCGCAGGTAGTTCATGGCGTCCTCGCCGTCGGTCACCACGGACACCTTTGTCGCCACCTTCGAACGGCGAAGCGCGTCCTCGGTCAGCTCGACGTCTCCGGGGTTGTCCTCAACCAGCAGGATGTTGATAGGTCGGTACGACGGGATCACTCTGCCACCTCCTCGGATTGGGGAAGGGTGAAGAATATTGTGGTTCCCTGCCCGATTTCGGAATCAGCCCAGATACGGCCGCCGTGCCTTTCGACGATCTTTTTGCAGATCGCCAGGCCGATGCCGGTGCCCGGGTACTCCTCCCGGCTATGCAGCCGCTTGAAGATCACGAAGACCCGTTCGGCGTATTTCGCATCGAACCCCACCCCGTTGTCGGCAACACTGAACAGCCACTCGTCCGAACGCCGCTCGGCGGAGATGCGCACCTCCGGCTGGGTCGCTCCATGGAACTTGATGGCGTTGCCGATCAGGTTCTGAAACAGCTGGGTGAGCTGCCCCGGGTCGCCGTTGACCGCCGGCAGGTCGTCGGAGGTCACTACGGCGCCGCACTCCTTGATAGCCACCTCGAAGTTGTTAAGGGTCTGCCCGACGACCCGGTTCAGGTCGGTGGGCACCTTCTCGAGACCCCGGCTTCCGACCCGCGAGAAGCTCAACAGGTCCCGGACCAGGCTCTGCATCCGGCTTGCGCCGTCCACGGCGTAGTGGATGTACCGCTGTCCGGTCTCATCGAGCTCGGCTTCGTAGCGCTCGGACAAAAGCTGCATGTAGCTGCTCACCATTCGAAGCGGCTCCTGAAGGTCGTGTGAAGCGACATAGGCGAACTGCTCGAGGTCTGCATTCGACCGGGCCAGGTCCTCGGCCCGCCTGGCGAGTTGGTCCTGGCTCTGGGCTCGCTCGACTGCCCGGCCCAGCTGGATGCCGATTTGGGTAAGGACGTTCAAGAACTCGTCATCGGGATCGCGGGTTTCACCGGCGAAGAACTCGAGCACCCCGACCACGTCGGCGCCGACTTTGATCGGGACCATTGCGGCGGCAACCTCCTGGGAGACGCCGCCCCGGGTGAATTCCGGCTCCTGGGCCAGGTTCGACACCCAAAGCGACTCCCCAGTGGCAAACACTCTGCCGATCATGCCGTCGCCGGTTTTGAGCGCCGGCTTCTCACTCGCCGTACGGAATTCCTCCGACAACTCCGAGGTAGCCTCCAGATGCCAGATCTGGGTGGGCTCCGACCGGTTCGGGTCGGCGTTGACCATGTAGGCGTGGCCGGCCGTCCACCAGGTCTCGCTGCAAACCGTGTCCAGAGCTGACTGGATGGCCCGGTGCGGCCCTCCGGGTGCGTTGGCCGAGGCGGTCACCTGCTGGAGGATGCGCAGGTAGCTGTTCTTGCGCTGCTCCGCCTGGAAGTGCTCTGCCCTGGCGAGGGCCAGGTCGGCGAGGACGCCGAGCGACTGAAGGATCTGTGCCTCCTCGCTGCCGAAGAAGGGGGTGAACCGGCTCGCCTGGACGACGATGTCCCCAGAGCGGAGCGGCACGGTCAACGCCGATCCGTCGGCGGGCCGGTCCGGTGCAGCGGCCCTGCCTGTGGACGCAACGTACGAGCCGACGACCTCACCCGTACGGTCGTGAAGCACTGCGGCCTCCCCGCCGACCAGGGCGCACATGCTCGGCAGCAGCACGTCGGCGATCTGTTGGGGATCCAACGCCTTCATCAGCTCGAGCTCGGCCGCACGAAGCGCCAGCTCCTCCTCTCGCCGCCACGCCATGCGCACCAGCCGCGGCGGGGCAAAGCCGAGCAGGAAAAGCGGCGTGGTCGAAAAGGCTGCGATCTGCAGGACAAACGAAAGCGGCGTCGGGTCGCTGCCCGCGGGTGCCGATACTCCGGAGATCAACAAGGACAGAGCCAGTCCGAGCGTAGCCAGGCTGAGGGTCCGCATCCTACGCCGGGCAACGCCGGGCTG
>DASTUJ010000111.1 GCA_035759705.1 Actinomycetota bacterium
GCGAGAGAACCCTCGCTTCGTTGGTCGAAATCCTCATCACTGATCCTGAGATCCAGCCCGTGACCGAGCCGGAGGGCCCGGGAACCGGCTCGGAGGACAGCTACTACAACTTCCCGGGGGAAAACGTGCCGGAGGAGCTGCAGCGCTACCAGACGTCCATAACCTCCCGGGGCGACTGGATCTTCTTCCTGAAGACCGACGAGGGCACGCCGGCGCCGGACTGAACCGAAGGCAAGATTCTCTTGTAGCCGCCGGGGCCGCTTCCTATACTCGAACCTGAAGGCAACGGTCGAACCAGCGGGGGGTTCAAGACGACCAAGACTCGAGACCCTGGTCGCAGAAGGATCGCCATTCGACGCGGTCCCCTTAACGTCCAGTCCCTGCCGGCCGCCCAGACGCCATGACCACCGAGCGCTGGGAAGCCGTCGTCCTCGGGACCGGCTTCGGCGGCGCCATCAACTCCGCCCGGCTCGCCAAGCGCTGGCCCGGCAAGGTGCTGGTCCTGGAGCGGGGCAAGCGCTACCCGATGGGGTCTTTCCCCCGGTCCCCCCGTGCGTTCAGCCGGAACTTCTGGAACATCCCGGAGGAGGACCGCACCCGCCCGGACGCTATGACCGAAGAGGAGCAGCACGGCCTGTTCGACATTCGCAACTTCGAAAAGCTCGACGCCGTGTTCTGCGCCGGCCTGGGCGGCGGCTCGCTAATCTACGCAAACGTCTTCCTGGAGCCCCCCGCCAACATCCTCGATGGCCCCCGCTGGCCGGGCACGTGCCGCAAGTCCGACCTCGACCCGTACTACGCCGTCGCCAAGGAGGTCCTGGGCTCCCGCCCGATCCCCTCCGCCGACGACGACCCGCGCCGGCACATCCAGAGGACCGAGCTCTTCCAGCAGGTCGCCGGTGAGATGGGGCGCAAGTCCCGGTTGGTCGACCTGAACGTCTTCTTCGGCAACGACTTCGACAGCCCGCTCCCGATCGGCGTCCAGGCCCGCAACCGCTACGGCGCTCTGCAGACATCCTGCGTCTACTCCGCCGAGTGCGACGTCGGCTGCAACACCCACTCCAAGAACACGCTCGACCTCAACTACCTGCACGTCGCCGAGAACCGCTACCAGGCCGACGTTCGGACCGAGCGCCTGGTCCACAAGATCTCGCCGGTCGACGCAGAGGGTAACGACGACCCGGCTGCCGACGGCACCCACGGCTACAGCGTGACCTTCAACGACATCACCACCCGCCCCTGGGTGGAGGAGCGGGTCCTAACCAACCGGGTGGTGGTGTCGGCCGGCTCCTTCGGCTCCACCGAGCTTCTGATGCGGGCCCGAGATGTTTACAAGACGATGCCCCGGATCAGCGAGCGCCTGGGCGAGCACCTCTCCGGCAACGGCGACTTCCTGTCCTTCGTCATCGACGGCGACCGGCCATCCAACCCCAACGCAGGGCCGGTCATCACGCAGCGCATCGACTTCAACCTGTTCGAGGACTTCGACGAGGACCGCGCCTTCATCCTGGAGGACGCCGGCTACCCGGCCTTCCTCGCCTGGTTCACCGAGGGCGTCCAGCCCCGGCTGGGGTGGCTAGACCCCATCGCCAAAGCCGGCAAAAGTGTAATCGGCGAGCTGTTCCAGAAGGGCAAGTCCGCCGGGCGGGCGGGCGAGGCGTTCGAGGACCTGCTCGGCGGCGCCGACCTCTCCTACGACACCAGCGTCCTGCTGTGCATGGGTATCGACAAGTCGAACGGCACGATGTTCCTCGGCTCGGACGGGGCGATCGACGCCAGCTGGCCCCTGGAGGAGAGCCGCCCGCTGTACGACGCGATCGTCGCCGCAGGGGAGGAGTTCCAGAAGAAGACCGGCGGCAACTTCGTCGCCCTGCCGACCTGGTGGCCCCCCTTCCGGCGAAACGTCACGGTGCATGCGCTCGGCGGCTGCGTCCTGTCGGATGGCCCGGAGACCGGCGTCACCAGTGCCGGCCCGGCAACCTTCGGCAAGCTGTTCGGGTACGAGAACCTCTGGGTGGCCGACGGCAGCATCGTGCCGACGGCGGTCGGCGCCAACCCCACGGCCACCATCTCCGCCCTGTGCGAGCGGGTCGCCGAGGGCATCACCGGTATCAAGCCGGACGCGGATCTGTAGCGGTGCTGCGCATCGTCTCCAACGACAAGCTGTCGCTGTTCATGTCGATGGTCGAGCGCCACGTCGGTAAGCCGAAGCACCCGGACGCCCCTCGCAAGGGCCTGGATGATCCGCACCTGCTCGCCGCCACGGTCTACTCCGAGATGAAGCACGAAGGCCAGCCGGTCCCCAAGGTGGCGCCGCCTGAGATCGAGAAGAAGCTGGGCGAGGACGGCCAAAAGGTCTGGGAGTGCACCCGGCTGGCAGGAGAGCTGGCCCTGGCCAAGCTCTCGGGTAACACCGCCCGGGCGCAGCAGCTCGACGACGAGCTGAAGGACAGTGAGTGCGACCCCGGCTGGACCGAGGCCCTCGTCGATTACGAGGAGTACTTCGGCCCGGACGGCCGCAAGCAGGCAATTCCGTACATCCGGTTCAAGGAGCTGGACGACTTCGTCTACGAATCCCTGGCGCCGGACGCCACGGTGGTCCTACTCGGGGACTGGGGGACCGGGATGCCCCCGGCGATTGAGCTCATGGAGCAGATCGCCGCCCACAACCCCGATGCGCTGATCCACCTGGGTGACATCTACTACGCCGGCACCGACAAGGAGGCCGAGGACAACTTCCTGGGCATCATCGACCGCTACCTGGACCGGTCGAGGACGAAGGTCTACACGATCTCCGGCAACCACGAGATGTACTCCGGCGGGGCCGGGTTCTACTCGCTGATCGGCAAGCTGAACCCCGGCCAGCCGCAGGAGGCCAGCTTCTTCGACGTCAAGACGACGGACGGCGCCTGGCAGTTCCTCGCCATGGACACCGCCCTGCACGACCACGACCCGTTCGAGGTCAAGACCGGAATGACCTTCCTCGAGCCGGACGAGCTGGTCTGGCACATCGACAAGATCGAGCGTCAGCACGCCGCCGGGGGCAAGACGATCTTGATATCCCACCACCAGCTCTTCTCGGCCTTCGGCACCATCGGCAACGAGGTCTACCGGCCGGCCGAGGACGCCGCCTACAACACGAATCTGCTGAACGCCTTCCGGACCTCGATGACCGCCGGCAAGGTCGCCGCCTGGTTCTGGGGCCACGAGCACAACCTGGAGATCTACGAACCCTATGGGCCGATGGCCAAGGGCCGGTGCATCGGCCACGGCGCCCTGCCGGTCTGGGAGGACGACGAGCCCTACAAGGCGCGGACCGATCTGGACGACACGCCAGCGCTGGTCAAGGACGCGGCGGGCAACGAGGTGAAGCTGACCATGAACTCGGACGGCGTCTACGACACCGGGTTCGTTCTCGTGAAGCTGGCCGGGACGAAAGCTGAGGTGAGCTACTACGTGAGGAGCAAGCCGGGGGAGCCGATCTATCGGGAGGTCATCGAGTGAACAGCCAAGAGGTTCCGGTAACCACCGAGCCGATGAACATCTGGCTCAAAATCTTCCGGGTCGTGATGGTGATCGGAATCCTGGTGAACCTGGGATTTATAGTCCCAGCGCTGATAGCCCCCGACTTCCTCCTGACCACCCTCCACCTGCCCCCGAACATCACCGCTTTTCCGTGGGTGGTGAACGCAGCGGCCCTCCTGCTGCAGGTGTCGGTCTTCTACCTGCCGATCGCCCGGGATCCCCGCCGGTACCCGGTCTACGCATGGATCGCCGTGATCATGCGGTTTCTTCTGTCCTTCACCTGGCTGATCCTCAGCCGCCACCCCGACGGAGCGGTCTTCCGGAACTTCTTCTACACCGACTTCGCCTTCTCGGTGATCCCGGCAATCCTGCTGCAGCTCGGCCTTCCGGAGGAGCAAAAGTTCAGCCCGTCCCGGGTCTGGGGGGGCACCAAACACTTCCTCCACCGCTTCGTAGCGTCCCCGAAAGCCATTGCCATCACGGTTGCGGTCTCGCTTTTGCTGGTGGTTACCGGGTTC
>DASTUJ010000112.1 GCA_035759705.1 Actinomycetota bacterium
CGCCGAGGTATCCAGCCTGGCCTTCAGGCGGGCCGAGGGATCGCCGGACTCCTCCACCTTGCTCCCGAAGACGATCGCCACGTCCGAGGCTTCAACACCGGGGGTCATTCCGGCGGCGACCAGGTAAACCGCTAACAGGCATGCGGCCGGCGCAGCCAGGTAGACGATCCGCCGCAGAACCTTCACTGCGACGGCTACCGCTCGGTCGGGTTCCCCGCCTGCTGCCAGCCCTGGATCCCGCCGGCCATCGAGACGACGTTCGAGTAGCCGAGCTTCTGCAGGTAGTAGCCGCCGATCAAAGACCGCACGCCGGTGGCGCAGTAGACCACGATGCGGTCGTCCTTGTGGGCGGTGAGCGTCTCGTCGGCGAACTTCGAGTCCGGGTCTCCGGCGTCCGGGATCTCGTCCAGGACGATGCGGACGGCGCCCGGGACGTACCCCTTGCGCAGCTCGTGGGCCTCCCGGACGTCAAGGAATATTCCCACCGTGCCGGCATCCAGCTCCGCCGCGGCGTCCTGCGGACTCACCTCGGGAACGCTCTTTCGGGCCTGCTGAAGAATCGACTGTCGCTGGCTTGGGTCCATGGGTCCTCCAAATTGAGTTTTCCCCCACCGGCGAGGCGATAGCCGAGTGGTTTATGGTCGAGCATATGCGCGTTAGAAAACTCGTCGCCCTGGCAGCCGCCTGGGTGCTCGTCGCCGCCTTCCCGGTGAGCGCCCGCACCGACGACCCCCTCTACGACCAGATCTGGGGGATGCGCCGCATCGGGGCTGAGGCCGCGTGGCAATTCTCCCGGGGCGAAGGGGTTGTCATCGCGGTGATCGACACCGGGGTCGACCTCGAACACCCCGACCTCAAGGACCAACTCGTTACGGGGTTGAGCGTGGTCGGTGAAGGCCAGCCGGACGACAAGCACGGCCACGGCAGCTTGATTGCAGGGATCGCGGCCGCAAAGTCGGACAACGGCGAGGGTATCTCCGGGGTGGCCCCCGATGCCAAGGTGCTGCCCGTACGGGTCTTCGACGCCGCCGGGAGCGCCACCTCGAGCAGCGTCGCCCGCGCCATCCGCTTTGCGGTCGACGCAGCCGACCGCCGGCACGCCAAGCTGGTCCTCAACCTGAGCTTCGTCGGTCCGTCCCAGCCCCAGTCGGTGGTGGACGGTGACCCGGGCTCCGCGATCTTCGGCGACGAGGCGGTCAAGCGGGCGATCGCAGACGCCGCCGCCGCCGGCGCGGTGGTAGTGACCGCGGCAGGCAACGAGTCCGCCCCGCACACCGCTTTCGACCCACCGAGCCACCAGGGGATCATCGTCGTGGGAGCCAGCGACAAAGAGGACAAGTGCACCGGTTTCACCAACTACGGCCCGGGCCTGGACATCCTGGCGCCGGGAGTAGGCATCCTGTCCACGTACTGGAATTCCCCCGAGGACAAGTCCGGCTACGCATACGCCGACGGGACTTCGATGGCGGTGCCCTTCGTTGCGGGAGCGGCGGCCCTGCTGATGTCCGAGGGCCTCAACAACGTCGAGACGGTCGACCGGATGATCAGCACCGCCCGGGGCCCGGGGGTCGCGTGCCACGACGAGGACACTCGGTACCGGGTCCTGGACGTGGCGGCAGCCTTCGGGGTCGCGAGGGAAAATGTCGGCGACGACGACAATAACACCGAGCCCACCACCCCGATCCCCTCGGCCCTCATCCTCCAGGGCGAAGGGAACGGCCCGGTGGTGGTCGACCCGGAAACCGGCGCCCAGGCGCAGGCGCCCACCGAACAGGTCAACGGCCTGCTGCAGTTCACGCCGCTGCGGGCGCTGGCCACGAGCCTTTTGTTTGTGGTGCTCACCTTCATGCTGCTGGCCCGGACATTCGGCGAGCCGGAAGACCCCTAATTGGCTTGCGCACGGCCCGGAGTGCAAAACTAGCCGGACTATTAAAAGGAGATTCAAAATGGCCGGCACCGCAAACCCCAACACCACATTCCGGGTCTCGATGACCACGTTGTTGAACCCCGAGGACTCGGTGGCAGTCGATCAAGCCATTAGGACCCACCTGTCCGAGTCCCGGGAGCTGGTCCACAAGCTGAGGGACTACGCCGACCTGGTGGAGGCGACCCTGGCCGACCTCGAGGGCCACGAGCGCCTGGACAACTTCCTCATTCAGCGCCTGATGAGCGCCTTCAACCACATGGAGCAGCTTTCCTCCGAGGTGTTCAAGAAGCGGGACGACACGGGCACCGCGCTCGCATCCAACATCCAGTAGCGCTCCGGCCTACCCCAAGCCGTGGTAGGGAAAGATCACCCTCTGGACCTCGTCGACGACGTCGTCGATCTCGGCGGCCGTCACGGGTGAGCCGGTGATCTCGGGCTCGGATAACCGGCCGGGCACCTGGTCGCCCGCCTGGCGTTCCGCCTCCTCCAGAAAAACGGCGGGGAGCTCGTCGGGCAGATCGAACTCCGCCATCTCTGCAAAGTAGATCGTCCACGCACGGGGAACTACCTTGGCCCACTGGTAGCCGCCTCCCCCGGTGGCCAGCCACCTGCCTCCCGCAGTGCTGTGGGCCAGCTCGTGAAGCCTCCGTCCGGTTTCGAAGAACGCGCCGGTGGTCAGCAGCAGGTTGGTCAGGGGATCGGTGCAGTGGGTGTCGCAACCCAGCTGGGTGACGAGCACCTCCGGCCGGAACGCCTCGAGGATCGGGGGCACCACCCGGTCGAAGGCCCGCAGCCACAGGTCGTCCGGGGTGTAGGGCGGTAGAGGGACGTTGACCGAATAACCTTCAGCACCCCTCCCGCCGATCTCGTCCACGAAACCGGTTCCCGGAAACAGTGTGGCTCCCGACTGGTGGAGCGAAATCGTCAGCACCTCCGGGTTGTCGTAGAAGATCGCCTGGGGACCGTCGCCGTGGTGGGCGTCGACGTCGACGTAGGCGACCCGGCCGACCCCCTGCTTCTGCAGCCACGCGATGGCAACCGCCGGGTCGTCGTAGACGCAAAATCCGCTGGCCCGGTCCGGCATCGCATGGTGCAGGCCCCCGGAGGGGTTGAAGACGTGGTCCGCCCGGCCCGAATAGAGCGCCTCGGCGGCGACGATCGAAGCCCCGGCAACCCGGGCCGACGCCTCGTGCATGTTGGGGAACACCGGGTTGTCGCCCGGCCCGAAGCCGAACTCCCACCACGGGCCCCGCTTGCCGCGGCCGGCCAGCTTCACGGCCTCGATATACGGAGCACTGTGGACGAGGCGGATCTCCGTGTCGGTGGCGTCCCGGGCGTCCACCGAGCCCACCCCGGGGCTGTCGAGAATCCCGTAATCGGCGATCAGCCGGTAGGTGAGCAGGACCCGAGCCGGCTTGAGAGGGTGGCTGGGACCGAGGTCGTACCACGCTCCCTCGCCGTACTGAACCAGCTCCACCCGATCGCCCACAAGACCTCCCGATCGTCTAAATACTTCAATAAATCTCTAACCCCCGGTAGCGGCTATCAAACACCGACAGCGGCAGATCCGCCACAAAATCGGATTTTCCGCCGAAAACCCGGTTAGGCCGGGACATTTACGGGAAAGATTGGCGCATGAGTTTACTGATGGTTGGTTCATTTCCACTGATGATGACGATTGTGTTGATGATTGCGGTCTGGGCAGAACGTTTCCTGGCCGAAAAGGACGAGCTGGTTCCCATAGAGGAAAACTACGACAAGGGACTCGACCCTCGTACCCCGCAGGCCGGAATTGCAGTACCGGCGGCCCGCGCCGCAATGGTCACCAAGCCCGAGCTCTAAAAGCCGGTTCCACCGACGCCTTTGGGCGTCCGTAACCCGCTAGTTGAGCGACGATCGCAGCGACCTCGCCGCTGCCTTCAACCGCTCGGCAAGCTCCGGATGCGCCTCGGCAACGGCCATTACCTCGGCCGCTCCCTCCCGGACCCGGCCTTGTAGGGCCAGCGCTTCGCCCAGGCCTGCGACCTCCTCCCGGGGAATGATCGGCATCGCCAGCCGCATCCGCAACACCCACTCCAACGACCGCCCGTCGCTCCGTGCCTTGTAGATCGCCTTTAGGTTGTTCAGCATCCTCGCCAGGATCTCCTGCCTGCTCGATACCGGGCGCATCCCCGGGACGAACTTCACCGCGGCCGGCACCCCCGTCACCTGTCTGAACCGGGCCTCGACACCCTCCTCGTCCAGCAGCTCGCCGTTGAAGAAGGGGTCGATGTAGTCTCCGGTCAGCGGTGACCGGACCAGGAAATGGCCCGGCATCCCAATGCCGTCGAGCTTGATCCCGGCCCTGCGCCCCACCTCGATCGTCAGAACGGAAAGGGTGATCGGTATGCTCCGGCGTCTGTCGATGGCGACATCCAGAAACGAGCTTTCCGGCTCGTAGTAGGTGTCCCGCTCGCCATCGAATCCCAGCTCGTTGAACAATCGCCGCCTTAGGGAGTCGAGGTCGTCCACCCCGTAGGCGTAGTCATCCATCCGGCCCAACCACTTCTCCGGCTCCAGGTCGGGGTGGTCGGCGGCGGCAATGGCCAGCGCAGCCCGGCCGAGGTCGATCTCATCGTCGGGCCGGGTGACCAGGCTCCGAAAGCTCTCTACTGCATCCAACTGGCCTTACCTCTCAAGGGTTCCAGCCGGTCGACCAGCTCGGCGGCATCGACAAATATCCGGTCCAGGGCCTGCTCGGAGAGCCGGCCGGTGTTCGTGTTTTGGGGGCTCGGGTGGTACGAGCCGATCAGGTGCAGCCCACCGATCTCAACCTTGACCCCGTGCCCGAATCGGGGCTTCGGATGCGGGATCTCCACGCCATTTTCTCTCAACGCCGGGAGGGTTGCCTCCCAGCCGATCGAACCGAGCGTCACGATCGCCTGCAGACGGGGCAACGCCCTCATCTCCCTCACCAGGTAGGGAAGACAGGTTCTTCTCTCCTCGGGCAGCGGCTTGTTGTCGGGCGGCACGCACCGGACTGCGGCGGCGATGTAGCAGTCCTTCAGCTCCAGGCCGTCGGACCGGTCCACCGAGACCGGCTGGTTGGCGAATCCTGCCCGGTGCAGAGCCCGGACCAGCCAGTCTCCCGAGCGGTCGCCGGTGAAGACCCGGCCGGTCCGGTTGCCGCCGTGCGCCGCCGGCGCCAGCCCGACGATCAGCAGCCGGGCCTCGGGGTCGCCGAACCCCGGCACGGGGCGAGCCCAGTACTCCTGGCCCCGGAACCGGGCCGGCGGGTTGGCGGCGCTCTCCTCCCGCCACGCAACCAGGCGGGGGCATTTGAAACAGTTCGCCACCTCGGCCTGAATCTGCTGCAGGGACTCGCCGGACGGCTCGATCGCATCCATTCTCCGGCCAGATTAAGCCCCGGGGGCCGGGGGCCGCAGTGATTTAATGCTCGCCATGCGGCGGAGGGTTTTATGACCGAGCTGTTCCGATCGTTTTTGAACAACGTCCCCGCGGGCTGGATGCTGCTGATGGTGGTCGGGGGACTAACCGGAGCCGCGGCCGCAGTCGCAGTCGTGCTCGACCGGCTGTTTCCCCAGCTGCACGGCAGAGAGGACGGGGGTGGTTCGTACGGCCTGCGGGAGACCTACGGCGCCTTCTACTTCTTCCTCCTGGCACTGGTGATCGCCAACATCCAGACCACCACAGGTGAGGCGGATGAGAGGGTGATAACCGAGGCATCCGCGGTCGCACGGATGGTCAACGGCGCGGGGATCCTGCCGGGTGAGTACCGGGCAAGGCTGGACGGCGCGGTATCGGACTACCTGCACGCGGTGGTGGAGAAGGAGTTCCCGTCGATGCGGGAGGGAAAGGTGAGCCGGGAGACCTCTGCGGCCCTTGGCGAGCTCTACAGGGTGGTCCAGGAGTTCCGGCCCCAAACCTCGGTGGAGGAGGCTTTCTACTCCGACGCCCTGTCTCACCTCGGGGAGATCACCTCCGCGCGCCGCCACCGGCTGAGCATCGCAGAGGGTTCGGCGGTTCCGGAGCTGCTCAAGGTGTTCATAATCGGGGGCCTGGTGCTGTTCCTGGCGCTGTTCTACCCGGCTTCGATCCCGAGCCTGAGGCGGCGGGCGACGGTCTTTGCGACGTTCGCCCTGATCGGCTCCTTCGCTCTGCTGCTCACCATCCAGCTGGACTACCCGTTCTCGGGGACCGTCTCGGTCAGCTCCCGACCGTTCCAGGAGTTTGCCCTGGCACAGTATTTCTAAGCCCTGAAGCCGATAGCCCGGGTCTCGTTCCGGCGGGCCACCGGCAGACGGGGACGCTCTTCCGGGGTCACGACGTGGCGGAGAACCTGCCCACCGGCGCATCCGGCGGCGGCAAACAGCTCGTCTGCCAGGGCCCGGGTCGCCTCGTCGAACCCGGGCAACGACAGGTAGAGAAGCGCTCCCGGGTTCATCGCCGCGCCGAGGCGCTCCGCCGCGGCCAGGCTGGCGTGCCGGGCCGGCACATGGAACAACAGTGCCGCCACCACGAGGTCCAGCCCGGGGGGCGGTTCGTAGAACGCTACATTTGCTCGCACGGTGCGCAGCTTCAGCCCCCTGGTCCCGGCAGCCCGGGAGGCTTGCCAAAGCGCTTCTGCGGAGAGGTCCACGAGGTCGACATCGAAGCCGAGACCGGCTAGAAAAAGAGCGTGGCGCCCCTGGCCGCCGCCCAGGTCGACAGCCCTGCCGGCGCCCGATCCTGACAAGGCCTGCTCGAGCTGCCGGTCTGGCTGCTCACCGTAGGCCCACTCCCGCGTGCGATGGAGCTCGTCGTAGGAGGATTTCGGGGCCATGCTCGTAGGTTATTGGTTTCGGCCCCGGGGTTCCCATCATTCAGAGGCGCCAGTAATATTTCCGGGCCAACCTACCGGCCGGAATCGTTCCGCCGCCTTGCCAAGGGATCTCTACCGAAGGGTGTCATACCGTGCTCAATCGACTGCCTTTTTCAGCCCTCTCACACCAGCCGGCCCGTATCCGGCGGATTGCAGGCCTCGCGCTGACGCTCGCATTATTGGGAGCGATCGCCGGGCTGCCTCCGGCCTCCGCCCGAACTGCCAGCTTCGAGCCGCCCGTCTACTACACCATCGGTCGGGATGCCGTCGAGATCGAGACCGGAGACTTCAACGGCGACGGCATTGAGGACCTGGCCACCGCCAACTTCACGTTGTCGACAATTTCCGTCCTCATCGGCGCTGGCGGCGGACTCTTCTCGCCCATCTCCACATTCAGCCCCAGCCCGTCGCCGAACTCCCTTCCGCAAGCTCTGGACCTGAACGACCTCAACGGGGACGGGAATCTGGACATCGTCGTCGCCCTCCTCTTCAGCAGCCGCTTTTCCGTCATTTTGGGCAACGGAGATGGAACGTTCCAGGCCCCGGTTACCTACATCACCGCTACCCTTCCGACCGATCTCGACACGGTAGACCTTGATCGGGACGGGGATCCCGACCTTCTTGTCGCCTCGACTGGAATCGGCGGCTTGTACTCCCACTACAACAACGGCGACGGCACCTTCTCCACCTCCCAGGGAGGCTTCGTCTCGATGGGGGAGGGTCCCAACTCGATTGTGGTAACCGATCTGAACGGGGACGGCTTTGTCGACTGGGTGTCCACCGACCCCGGTCCGGACCAGGTGTTGGTTCGCCTGGGCGAGCAACTCGGCTGGGCGGACGAAGTTGGCTACAACGTGGGACCGGATCCCGAGTCCGTGACTGTGGGTGACCTCGACGGCGACGGCGCCCTCGACCTGATCGTCTCCAATTTCGGCGACGGGGACCGGACCGACGACGGCACCCTGACCCTTTGGTTCGGCGCCGGGGACGGCACGTTCTCATCGCCCCTGACAATTCCCATCGGCGACGACAGCATCATGAACACTGCAGTCGGCGACCTGAACAGCGACGGTTTGGCCGACATCGCGGCGGCCGGACTGAGCGGACAGATCACTGTCGTCTTCGGCACGGGCGGTCGGACCTTCGGCCCGGCAACGGGGTTCGCCACCGTCGCCGAGAGTTTCACTACCGACGTCGCCATTGTCGACCTGGATTCGGACGGCAGGCTGGACCTGGCGGTCACCGGCAGCGGGACCACCCTCACGGTCCTCATGAACAGCACCGATTTGATCGATCCGACCGTCACCCTCACCACCCCGGCGGAGGGGGCGTTCTACCGGCTCAACCAGGTGGTGAACGCGTCGTATTCGTGCGCGGACACCGGCGGTTCGGACATCGCTTCCTGTACCGGCCCGGTTGCGAACGGGTCGCCCATCGACACCTCAACTGCCGGCAATCACGTCTTCACAGTCACCGCAACCGACGGCGAAGGCAACACGGCCAGCGAGACCAACACCTACACGGTGGACGGCACCAACCCCACCGTGACCCTGACGACTCCGCCTGACGGGGCGACCTACACCCTCAACGAGGTCGTTGCAGCTTCCTACTCCTGCAGCGACGCCGGCGGTTCGGGCATCGCAACCTGCGAGGGGACGGTCGCAAGTGGGTCACCCGTCGACACCTCTACGGCGGGGAGCCACACGTTCACGGTTACCGCCGTCGACAACGCCGGGAACCTGACCGCGCTGACCCATAGCTACGAAGTTGTCGAGTTTGCGGACCTGTCGATCGAGAAAACCTGCCCCGAGGTGATGGTTCCCGGGGAGCCCTTCAGCTGCACTCTGGCCATCTCGAATGAGGGCGCTACGGCCTCGGATGTCGAGGTGTCGGACGTGCTGCCCGAGGGGGCGACGCTCGTGGGAACTCCGGCCGGAGGTGACTTCACTTGCGAGGTCATCAACCCGGTCTCCTTCGGCTGCACCAGGGACACTTTGCCGGCCGGCGGAGACCCCGCCGTCATCACCTACTCGGCGGTGGCTGCAATCGACCTCGGGCCCGGCGTGACGCTGGAGAACTCGGCCTTCGTGGAGTCGGCCACCCCCGACGACGACGCGCTGAACAACTCCGACACCTTCACCGGAACCACGCCGGTGTGCACGGTTGGGCCGTTCGAAAGTGACCGGGCGGTCGGCGGCGGCGACGGGGACGACGTCCTCTGCGGGCCGATCTCCGGTGACGAAGGGGTCAGCTTCAACGGGCGGGGTGGGAACGACATCATCTTCTCCGGCCCGGGATCCGACATCATCCGGGGCGGAGCCGGCAACGACACGATCATCGGCGGCAACGGGGACGACAGCCTCATCGGCGGCCTCGGCGACGACCGGCTCTTCGGGCTGAGCGGGAGCGACAGCCTGGACGGCGGCGCCGGAAACGACTCCCTCTACGGCG
>DASTUJ010000113.1 GCA_035759705.1 Actinomycetota bacterium
CCAATCGAGAGTCGGCCGGGTGCTGGAGAAGGGGACGGCAGGGGAGGGCCCCCGCAAGGGCTTACCGGGTTGGAAGAAGTCCATCAACAGCCACGAGGCGTTCACCCACGACTCGATCGACAGCCTGGGGTACGACTGGGAGCGGATCTCCAACCCGTCGATCGCGCCCAAGTTCCCGCTGAAGATCTACCTGCCGCAGACCACCGAGGACATCGTCAAAGTGGTCAAAGAGGTCAAGGAGCTGGGGGAGAAGCTCACGATCCGGGCCAAGGGCCACTCCAGCAACGACCTCGTGCTGGGCGAGGGCGGCCCGATCATGCTGACCGAGAAGCTCGGCGACCTGATCGAGGTCGACGAGGAGAACCTCACCGCGACCGTCCAGGGCGGAGCGGTCTCGGCGAACATCGACGACGCGCTGGCCCAGAAGGGCTTCGGCCTGCCGATCATCGGGGACCACAACCACGTGACGGTCGGCGGGTTCATCTCGGTCGGGGGGATCAGCCCGGCTTCGCACCGTTTCGGGCTTTTTGTCGACAACGTGCTGGAGCTCGAGCTGGTCACCTGGGACGGCGAGGTGGTCAGGTGCAGCCGGGAAGAGAACTCCGAGCTGTTCCACAAGGTCCTGTGCGGCCTCGGCCGGGAGGGGGTCATCGCCACCGTCAAGGTCCGGATCATCCAGGTCGACAAGTTCACCACGGTGCTCAAGAACCACCAGAAGCACTACCGCAAGGTCAACGACTTCGTGAAGGCGTCCGGCAGGAGGCTGCGCAAACCCGGCGATGCCCTGTACGAGCGCGGGGTGTTCGTGAACCTGCCGCTGAAGAGCGGCCGGCTGCTGACGCTCGGCCAGTTCTCCGCCTACCACCCGACGTCGCAGAGTCCCTACAAGACCAGGCGGGACAAGCTGGCGTACAACCTGCTTCACTCCCTGGGCTTCGTGGCCGGAAAGCTACCGGCCAAGGTGGACCGCCTGGTGAAGACGGCGGGACAGCTGGGCGTGATCTTCAGCCCCAAGTGGGCGACCTACAAGAACGTCGAGTTCTTCGCCGACAAGATCCTGGATGCCACAGTAGGCGAGCCCGGGCGGATGTTCATCATCCTGGCGCCGCTGGACGACTACGACGAGCTGTTCCACAAGGGCTACAACATGATGCTCGACTACCGGGAGCGCTACGGATGCTTCTCGTTCGTCTCGGTGTACGTGAAAAGCATCAAGTCGCCCTACCTGGCGAACGGCCGGGCCAAGGACCAGTACAGCGAGATGATGTTCTTCAACGGAGTCACCGAAAAGATGACCCCCGAGATCCTCGAGGAGCTGGCGATTCGGCTGGATGACCTCACAATTGAACATGGCGGTTTTCGCTACATGCACACCAAAACTTCGAAGGACCCGGAACGACGTCGCAAGATCGACCCGAACGCGCAGTACCACGTTCAGAGCCACCAGATCGAGGCCGGAGCAGAAGAGTTGACGGCGGAGCCGAGCGGCACCTCCGTCTAGCAAGAGATTGGAGTCGAAGATGAAACGAGAGATTCCCCTCTACACGCTGGAAGGGGTCAAGGACGCCAAGATAACGCCGTACTACTTCAACACCGAGGACGGCCTGGGCCTCAGCATGCTGCGGTTCCAGCGGGGCGAGGCCTCCGAGTCCGTGATGATCATCCACGGGCTCACCACATCCACCGACATGTTCATCATGCCCGAGCACTACAACCTGGTCAGCTACCTGCTGGACCACGGGTACGGCGACGTGTGGTGCTTCGACTTCCGGATGAGCAACCGGCACTCCTACAACCTGTTCAAGCACCGCTACACGATGGACGACATCGCCCTGTTCGACTACCCGCCGGCCATAGACGTGATGCGCAAGGAGATCGGCGACAACCCGATCCACGTGATCTGCCACTGCCTGGGCGCCGTGTCGTTCACCATGAGCCTGTTCGCCAAGCAGGTCGAGGTCCAAAGCTGCATCGCCAACTCGGTCGGCCTGACGCCCCGGGTGCCGGCGTGGTCCCGGATGAAGCTGAAGATGGCGCCGAACGCCGTCGAGTACGTGCTGGGCTTCCCGTACCTCAACCCGCAGTGGAGCGAGGACCCCGGTTTCACCAGGGGCAAGATGTTCTCCAAGGCGGTCTCTTTCTTCCACCGGGAGTGCGACGTGCCGGCGTGCCACATGCTGAGCCTGATGTGGGGGACCGGGTGGCCGGCGCTCTACAGCCACGACAACCTGCACGAGGTGACCCACCGCCGGGGCGGGGACCTCTACGGTTCCACGTCGATGAACTACTACCGGCACGTGTACAAGATGCTCCAGGCGGGCCACGCGGTTAAGTACGACCCGACCGACGAAAACCTGTCCAGGCTGCCCGACGACTACTTCGAGTTCGCCGCCGAGATCACCACACCGGTCTGCTGGTGCACCGGGGCCGACAACAAGGTGTTCGCCGACTCGAACATCGAGTGCTACAAGCAGATGGAAAAGATCGCTCCCGGACGCGACGAGCTGCTGATCCTGGACGGCTACGGCCACCAGGACCCGTTCATGGGCAAACACAACGACCGGGACGTGTTCCCGAAGTTCGTGGAGTTCCTGGAACGCCACAAGGGTGAGGTCAAGGCACCGGCGGAGGCTTCTAGCGCCTGAAGCACAAGATCGGCGTAGCGATGGCCGTCCAGGGCGGCTTGCCGGACCCCCCGGGCAACCCCAGCCCCGTCCGGTAGGAGGGTCCGGCCCCGACCTCGATGAGGCCGGGCTCAACTGGCCGCTCGCCCGGGGTTTCCTCGCTACCCTGG
>DASTUJ010000114.1 GCA_035759705.1 Actinomycetota bacterium
CAGAACGACGTTGGCATCCACTCGACCCGTCGTGTCAAAACGGCGAACCACCCCTCCGAACTGGGTGCCGGCAGCGGCGTAGGCCCTGACGGGGTGGCTGGCGAGGGCGAACACTCCGCTGAATCCAACCATCGCCATCACCGGGACATCGGTGAACTCATCGGGCCCTGCGACGGTCGACGTAATGAAGTAATCGGCTTTCAGGGCCCCGGCTCCGGAGGCGATCAACGACACGTGCTCGATCACTGCGGTCTTGCCTTCAGGAACTACCTCGAACGATCCTGTATTGGCCTCCCCTTCGTTCAACTGGATGGTGAACTTCTTCTGGAAAGCGTCCATGAATACCTCCCTGCTCGCGTTGTCACGCAGACTACTCCCGGCTACTCTGAGGCCGCGATAACTGTTGGAGCTCGTTTGGGAGGCGGGACATGCTCGAGCTGGCGGATGGTGTCTACCAACTCTCAGGCAAACCGCCGAACTTAATCAACGTCTATCTCGTAGACGGCATCCTGGTCGACGCCGGCAGCCCGCAAGCCCATAAGCGCATCTTCCTTCAGCTGGGGGACCTGGTCCCGACCGCCCACCTTGTAACCCACGCCCACCCCGACCACTACGGTTCCAGCCACGCCGTCTGCGAGAGGTTCGGCATCCCCCTAATGACGGGCGCCAACGATGCTGACGCGATCGAAACGAGCGGCCCCGAGGCGAACGACACCTTCGTCGCCCGCAACATCCTGTCGAAGATGCCTCCGCCGCCGGCCCACCCGGTCGCTACCAGGCTGAAAGAGGGCGACAGGGTCGGCAGCTTCGAGGTCGTCGACACACCGGGACACTCCCGGGGCCACATCGCCCTGTGGCGAGCCGTCGACAGGACGCTGGTTCTGGCGGATGTCCTGTTCAACCTGAACCCGTTCACCATGAAGACCGGTCTGCGGGAACCTCTCCGGGTGCTCACTCTCGATCCGGCGCAGAACAGAGATTCCGCTCGCAAAGTGGCGGAATTGGAGCCGGAGCTGGTCCTGTTCGGTCACGGACCGGCCCTCCGGAACTCAGAAGCCTTTACCTGGTTCGTGGCCACGCTGCCCCGGTAACGCGCTCTGCTGCGGAGTTCTCCGCAGCTGCTAATCAAATCGTTCGACTTCTAAAGTCATAGGACCTTTGGGCCCCAATCTGGGGGCCATATGGCTTATCGGAAGCGCGCCGAAATGCCGATAGGTGTCGCAGCAAAAAATCAATTCTTCCTAACTCGTGAAGGACGAGCGCCATCAAGAGGTCAGACCCCCGCATCCGTGAACCGCAACAGGGCACATGCCCGAGGAGCTACGAAATGAGAATTCGTCGAAGCAGGAAGACAACCGTCATCGCATCGCTTCTGGTTCTGGCCGTCGCCGGAGCCGCGTACGCTTACTGGACCGCCGGAGGCACCGGAACCGGAACCGCTGAAACGGGAGAGACCCTTCCGCTGACGGCGAACCAGGTAACGGTTCTGGATCCGATGTACCCCGGCGACAGTCCTCAGACAATCTCGGGCACGTTCGACAACCCCAACGACGGTCCGACCTACGTCACCAGCGTGACTGCAGCTATCACCGGCGTTTCGGGTGGCGACGGCGCCTGCACTGATGCCGACTACCTCCTGGACAACGAAGTGATGCTGGTCGGTGCAGAAGTCCCGGCTGGTACCGGCGGCGCCTGGACGGGAGCAACGATTCAGTTCAACAACACCGGAGCGAACCAGGACGGATGCAAGAACGCAACCGTGACCCTGACCTACACCATCGTCTAACCCAGGACGGCATCACATGGGGTGGTGCCTAAGGGCACCACCCCATACCCATTTCACACGCACCACACCCGGGCAGCAGGGGAGAGTGATGAACGAAGAGAGCTTTTCATGCGATCGCCCGGAGGCCGCTCCGCCGCTGGTCCGATCCGGGCGGCGCCGAGGGAGCCGAGGCCTGCAGATCTGCCTGTCCCTCGGTCTTTCAACCCTTTTCACGCTGGGAGCGACCTCCGGCTACGCCTACTGGGCCGCGGGCTCCGGCTCCGGTTCGGCCTCGGTGGCCACCGCCACCATGCAGCCCGTAGTGATATCTGCTCTGTCCGGTGGCGACGGCCCGTCCTCCACGCTGGTCCCCGGCGGTAGCGCCGACGTCTTTCTGCGGGTGACGAACCCCAACCCGGTCGCCGTCCAGGTCTTCTCAGTCGAACCCAACGGTGCGATATACGCGGACGCCGCGTTCCCCGGCTGCACCACCACCGGCGTTACCTTCGACCCCCCTTCCAGCCCCTTGACTCCGACCGTGAGCGTGGGGGCAGGCAGCTCCCTGCTGATCCACCTGGACGGCGCGGCGAGCATGGACTACACGTCTTCGTCGGGGTGTCAGGGCGCCAGGTTCCACATCCCGGTGACCCTGACGGTCCGGCAGTGACCGACCCGGCCTTGGCCTTGCTCAATCCGGACCGGCGGCCCGGCAATCGCCGCCTGCGGCCGGTCTGGCTGGTCGCCCTGGTGGTCGTCCTCACCGGACCGGTGAATGCGGCCGCATTCTGGGCATCCACCGACAGCAGCCTCCCGGCGACCGCAATTGGTGACCTCCTCCAGCACGGGTCGACGCCGGCGGTGCAGGCGACCGGCCCCACCTCGGTGCAAGTTGACTTCACCCGCGGTTCGACCATGGGCGGTAGAGAGGTCACCAGCTATCTCATCAGCCGTTACGACTCGCCCTCCGCGACCACCGCCAGCGATTCGTTCACGTGCTCGTGGCCGTCCTCGAGTGCTCTGGACTGCTCGGAGACCGGCGTAGCGGACGGCACCTGGTACTACGCGGTCACCCCCCGGATCGCCGGATCCCTTTGGCATGGAATCGAGAGCGGGATGAGCTCCGGAGTCACCATCGACACCACCGCTCCCGGGGACCCCTCGACTCCGGATCTTGTGCCAGCCTCCGATTCGGGTGACTCGAACACCGACGATCTCACGAAGGTAACGACCCCCACCTTCACCGGCACCGCCGAGGCGGGCGCCACGGTGAAGATCTTCGCCGGCGGGGTGGAGCTGGGCAGCGGGTCGGCGACCGGAAGCGTGTACCTGATCCAGGCGTCCGCCCTCGCCCCGGGAACCCATGTCATCACGGCCACCGCCACCGATGCGTTCGGGAACGTGTCTGGGCCCTCGACCGGCCTGAGCGTGACAATCGACACCTCGGTGCCCGCCCCTTCGGCGCCCGACCTGGCGGCCGGGTCGGATTCGGGGAGCTCGTCGACCGACGATCTCACCAAATCGACCACCCCCACCTTCACCGGCACCGCCGATTCGGGCTCGACGGTGAGGATCTACGCCGGCGCAGTCGAGGTCGGCAGCGGCACGGCTACAGGAGGGAACTACTCGATCGCAGTTTCGACGCTGAGCCAGGGGGTGCACTCAATCACCGCCCGGGCCACGGATGTTGCCGGGAACGTGTCGGTTGCATCGGGTGCTCTTGCTCTGACTATCGACACGACGGCGCCGGTGGTCAC
>DASTUJ010000115.1 GCA_035759705.1 Actinomycetota bacterium
ATCAACACCGTGCTGCGGATGCAGCGCCTCCTGCTCCAGGAGATCGGCCGCGAGCCCACCGTCGAGGAGGTGGCCGACAAGGTCGGCATGCCCCCGGCGCGGGTGCGCGAGATCCAGCGCATCGCCCAGGAGCCGGTGTCGCTGGAGACCCCGGTGGGCTCCGAGGACGACAGCCACCTGGGCGATTTCATCGAGGACCAGCAGGCCGTCGCCCCCGCCGACGCCGCCACCCGCGCCCTGCTCTCGGAGGCGGTGGGGGAGGCGCTCGAGGAGCTCACCGAGCGCGAGCGCCAGGTCGTGCGCCTGCGCTTCGGGCTCGACGACGGGCAGATCCGGACCCTCGAAGAGGTGGGCAAGGAGTTCGGCGTGACCCGCGAGCGCATCCGCCAGATCGAGGCCAAGACCCTCGCCAAGCTGCGCCACCCCATCCGCAGCCAGAAGCTGCGGGACTACCTCGACGAGGAGTAACCCCCGAGGTCGGTGACCTCGGCGGCACTGCCGTTGGAGTTGCCCTCGGTGCGCGACTCGACCACGGCGCGGGCTTTTTCGACCCCTTCTTCGACCGCGGACTTCGCCTTTTCCGCCGCCTCTTCGACTTTGGCCTTCGCCAATTCGGTGACCTCTTCGTAGGCCTCCGATCGCTTGATCTTGGCGACGGTCCTGTTGATCTGGTCATAACGCTGGCGGCCGGCCTTCGCACCGAGGTAATACCCGGTCGCCATTCCTGTCACAAACCCCAAACGGAATCTCATGGCTCTGTTGTACCCCGGGACGCAAGCGTCGATGTGTTGGAACTCCGGGAGGCGGTGCCGGCGCTGCTACGATCGTCGACGATTCCGGGGTAGCTCAATCGGCAGAGCACCGGCCTGTTAAGCCGTTTGTTGTGGGTTCGAGTCCCACCCCCGGAGCGAGACCACTAGGTTCGACCCCCACGGGGCCCGTAGCTCAGTCGGTCAGAGCAGCGGACTCATAATCCGTCGGTCGCTGGTTCGATCCCAGCCGGGCCCACCCCGTGCGCGCTGGACCTGCCCTCGCCGTCGCTGCCGCCGCGCTCGTCGCCGGCGCGTGCAGCACGGGCGACCGGAGCTCCTTCCAGACCCGGGAGACGACGTCGACCTCGGCGGTGCGCTCCTCCTCGACGACGGCCGCGCCGGCGCCGTCGAGCACCACGACGATCGTCCCGGCGGGGTCGGTCAGCTTCCGGGTGAGCGGCTTCTCACTGCCGGACGTGCGGGCCGGCGGCACCGGTTTGCGCGTCCTCGTTCGGTCGTCGTCGGAGCGCCTGACCGTGCGCCGGCGGGGTGGGGGAGGGGCGGTGTCGGCGTGCCCGATCACCCTCTCGATTCCCTCCCCGAACGACGGCGCCTGTGCCGACCTGCCCGCCGGCGGGACGGTGGAGCTGCCCTTCCTCGGAGGGGTCGAGCTGCGGGCCACCGGCGCGCCGGCGACGGTCGAGGAGGTCGCCGTGAGCTACGTGCCGGCCAGCCGGGCCACCACGGTCGTCACCCCGTCGCGCCCCGCCGGCGCCTGCCAGGCGACGGCGTGCGAGGCCACGTTCGCGCTGGTCCCCGGCGGGGCCGGCGCCTTCGTCCTGACCGGGCAGGCGGGCGGCGGGCGACCCCGGCTGGTGCTGACCGCGGTTGGAGCCGGCGTTTCCAACAGGACCCTCGCGACGGTCGAAGGAGGCGGATCTCTTTCCATCAGGGCCACCCTGGAGGCGGCTTCGGAGGCCCGGCTGCTCCATCAGGAGCAGGGACCGGGCCCCATCGCCCCGGTGACGGCAGAAATTCTTTGGCCCTGACTTCTTGTGGATAAGCCCGGGGACCGGCGGCGCTAGGTAGGGGAGGGCGCTCCAACGGGATCCGTTGGTGCTTTCCAACACCCTCCAACAGGGGGAAAAGCCCAGGTCAGAGGGCCAAAGGTCCCTTGGCAGCCCCGTCCGGTCGTGATTTACTTCCCTCGTCCCTGCGGTGGTCCACGACCGCCGCGCTCGCAGCCCAACGAAGGCGGCCGGTT